>JANQFM010000202.1 GCA_028277865.1 Acidobacteriota bacterium | reverse complement strand
GCCGGTAATCGGCGAGATCGAGCCGTCGCCGGCCACCGCGAAAGCACTGACATCGGGGTTTCCGCTGAAACCGCCGTTGGCGACGTAAAGGAAGTTTCCTCCCGGATCTTGAGCCAAGCCGGCTGGTCCGACGGAGTCGGTTGCAAAGGGTGAACCGGCCAACGGAGTCAGGGCTCCCGCCGCATCAATGGAAAAGCCGGCGATATTCTCGGCGTTGTCATTGGTCGCATAGAGAAAGCTGTCGCTGGGGTCGATCAGAAGCTCGATCGGTTCGACGGTGGCTGCGAAGGGTGAGCCGGTCAAGGGGGTGAGTGCTCCGGTGCCGCCTATCGAGAATCCGCTGATCGTGTCGGGGCCGAAATCCGCGACGTAAATCCGCGACGTGCTGGGGTTCAGGATGAGGCCGTGTTCGAAGCCTCCGGCGGCGAAGGGCGAGCCGGCTACCGGGCTGAAGGTGCCGTCACCAGCCTGATCGTATACCCCGACCGCGCCGGCGAAGTCGTGGCTGACGAAAAAGCGCCCGCCCGCCGGATCGAACTGAATATCGAAGGGAGTGCTCGGCGATGCGAAGGGGGAACCGGCAATCGCGGTCAGCGAGCCGTCACCGGCGATGCTGAAGACCGAGATGTTGTCGCCCAGGAAGTTGGCAACGTAAAGGAAGGCGCCGGCAGGATCGGATTCGAGTCCCAGTGCTCGGGTGCCAGCGGCAAAGGGCGAGCCGGGAACGGGCGTGAGCGTGCAATCGTTGGCGATGCTGAAGCCGCTTACGTTATCAGAGCTCGGATTGCTCACATAGAGCCGCGAAGAAGAAAGGCACAAGCCGATGCTGCCGACAGCAGCATTGAAAGCTCCAGACCCGCCGGTAGCGAAAGGCGAGCCAGTCACGGCGGTCAGCGATCCGTCAGCATTGACCATAAAAGCGGCAACAGTATTTGGATCGCTGTTGGTGTTGACAAACAGGCAATCGGCCCGGCCGGAAATCGCCAGGACGAAGCAAGCAATGGAGGAGAAGAGCAATCGGTATGGTCTTATCAGTTGCATACCGGTAAGGTAATCAGTTTCAATAGGGATGTCAACGAATTATTAGGAAAATCAAGTTATTTTGGCTGAAGGCATGTCCTTTTCCATCTATTGTATAGAACATCCAGTCTGGAATACAACTGGATATGAGCCGTTCCAGGGCGGACGAAAATCGCTATTGACAGGGTTGGCCAACCCACAAAGGGAGGATTCCAACGCCGGTGTTTCACTGGGTCAATCCGCCGTCGACGATCGGAATCGGTTCCGCGAGTTGCTCTCAGAGATTTCTTGAAGGGATACGCCAAAGATCGCCGATGCGGAGGTGGCAGGGAGCGGGTCCGGCACCGCTCCCCGCCGGGGAGGAACCCGTTTTTTTGGCCTCCTCCATCTGTAGAACAACAGCATAATCGCTGAGCGTTCTCTGTATTTAACGAAATATCTTATCGACAAGTCTCGATATTATTTTAGAAAAATTTTGTTGTTGACGCAACTAATTTTCGCAATTCACTAGCCGTCAGGCCTGAAAATGCCAGATTCGGCCGGAATCCGGAATCCCGAGTCTGATGCCAATCTGACGCCTGACAAAGACGAGTCTGCTCGGCCCCGATGCCGATGCCTCACTCGCAGCGCAGTACTTGCATGGGATCGGTGCGGCAGGCTCTGCGGGCCGGCAATGCGCAGGCTGCCAAGGCGGCAGTCAGCAGAGCAGTCGGCACCAGGATGTAGGTGGCGGGGTCTGTGGTGCTGACTTCAAAAAGCATTCCCGTAAGCAGTCGATTGAGTGCCAGGGCGGCAGCGACTCCCAGCGCTGCGCCTATCAGGGCGGGCCGCAAGCCCTCCAGCACCATGAGGCGAAAGACGCGATCGCGGCCGGCTCCCAAAGCCATTCGGATGCCGATCTCATGCGTCCGCTGGCGCACCGAATCGCTCAAAACACCCCACAGCCCAATCAGCGAAAGCAGCAAAGCTGTGGCAGCGAAGGCACCCAAGACCAGCGTGCTGAAACGAGGTCGGGACACAGAATTGGACAGGTGCCGACTCAGGGTCGAGGTACTGAAGATCGGCATTTTGGGATCCAGGGCACGGAGCTGCCGACGGATGGCAGGCAGCAACAGCAAGGGGTCATCCCGGCTGCGCACCACAATCGTCATGAAGTGCTGGGGTGTCTGGCGGAAAGGGATGTAGAAGGCTGGTTCAGACTCCTGATCGGGACCCGAGAACTTCACGTCAGCCACCACTCCAACGATCTCGAACCTTTCGGGGACGGCGTCTTTCCAGACCCATTGGGTCGTGTTGGCCTGCAAGTGCCTGCCCAAGGGATTCCGTCCGGGAAAGAAGCGGCGCACCAAAGACCGGTTGACGATTGCGACTCCAGGCCGGCTCGCATCATCCCCTTCTCCGAAGAGGCGCCCCTCCAGCAACGGGATGCCCACAGCCTCAAAGTAGCCGGGCGTGACGGTTCGAAAGAGGGCCACAGGCACCTCTCCGGCCTTTGGCGGCGGGTCGTTTTCGATCAGGAAACCCTGGCTCCAGTTGGCGGTGAGAGGATGATCATAAGTCGCTGCAGCCTTGTCGACACCCGGCAAAGCCTCGATCCCGCTCAGGAACCGATCGTAAAAGTCGTTCAGATGATGCATTTTCGGATATTGATCGGGATTGTGCAGCAACTGCAGGGTGAGGGTGTTGGAAGGGACGAATCCCAGATCGACAGCTTGCAGGCGCTGGAAGCTCTGGATCATCAGGCCGGCCCCGATCACCAGCACCACCGCCAAAGCCGTTTCCACCGTCACCAGGATGCGGAGGGTGCGGGGCCTGCCGGAAGAGGAGGGAGTCCGTCCGCCCTCTTTCAAAAAAGCCTCCAGCTTGTGACGCCCGGCCTGCAGGGCGGGAACGATGCCGAAGAGCAGCCCGGCCAATAGGCAGACGGCGAAGGTGACGGCCAGCGCTCGGGCGTCCAGGGAGGCCTCGGCCAGCCGCGGGATGCCCTGCGGCGTCAGGGACGGCATGAGGCCGACTGCGGCCAAGGCCAGCAGCGCAGCCAAGGCTCCCCCCGTCAAGGTGAGCAGGATCCCTTCGCTGATGAATTGGCGCATCAGGCGTGCTTGCCCGGCGCCCAAGGCCGAGCGGACCGCCAATTCCTTGCGGCGGGCTTCGGCACGTAACAGGGTCAGGTTGGCCACGTTGACGCAAGCGATCAAGAGTACGAACAGCACTGCGCCCATCAAGATCCAAAGCGGGCGTTCGATGGCGCCGACAGCCTCTTCCCTGAGAGGAATCGTCAGGATCGACGTGCCGGTATGGGAAGCGGGAAACTCCTGTTCAAGGCGTCTTGAAATGGTTCCCATTTCAGCACGCGCCTCAGGCAGGCCGGATTCAGGGCTCAATCGGGCCAGAACCCCGTAGACATGCGATTGGAGAGAGGGTTCCGAAGTCAGAGGAAGCCAAGCGAAATCTTCCTGGCCCACAAACGTCAGCCGGCCTGAGGCCTGGGCGCTCTTGGGATAGATCTGAGGAGGCATCACCCCGATGACTGTGGCTTGTGCGTCGTTGTAGCTGACAATGCTCCCCACCAGTCCATG
>JANQFM010000176.1 GCA_028277865.1 Acidobacteriota bacterium | reverse complement strand
GCGTGCCGGCAACGGCCAGGGAATGGTGGTGCAGCGGGGCATGAAACAGCCTGAGAGCTTTCACAGCCAACGGCTCCGAGACATGCCGCCAGGCTACTTATTTGACGTCACGACGCGAGGATTCGGGGTGATGTATTCCTACGCCTCCCGGGTTCCGGTTCGCGACCGGTGGGCTATAGCAGCCTACATCCGGGCTCTGCAGTACAGCCAGAACGCGCCTTGGCAGGATCTGAGCGACGAGGACCGGCGCCGGTTGCAGGAGATCAGATGAATCAGCAATCTCCAGTATCGATCGGGCCCAGGCTGGAAGGGCTGCAGCGCACGGCTTTGGTTGTGGCCGTTTTGGCGGCCCTGGCCTCGCTTGTGGGCGCAGTCTTGGATTCCGAGCAGTTTGCCCGGTCCTACTTGCTGGCCTTCGTCTACTGGATCGGGCTGCCCTTGAGCGGCTTGGCCTTCCTGATGCTGCACAACCTGGTGGGCGGGCGCTGGAGCTTTTTGGTCCGCCGCCAGTTGGAGGCCGCTTCGCGCACCCTGTGGATCTTCGCCCTGCTCTTCATCCCCCTGGCTCTGATGATGGAAAGCCTTTATCACCATTGGATGCACCCTCAAGCGGGCGACGTGGTTCTGCAGCACAAGTCAGCCTACCTGAACGTGCCCTTTTTCCTGCTGCGGGCAGCCGGATACTTCTTGGTCTGGATCGGCCTAGCCTGGCTGCTCAACCGCTGGTCGGCCCGGCAGGAAAGCGCACCTGAGCAGGCAGGCCGCCTGGTGAGCCGCATGAACGCCCTGAGCGGACCCGGCATCGTGGCCTACTTCGCCACCGTCACGCTGGCCGTGGTGGATTGGATGATGTCGACCGACCCGCACTGGTTTTCGACCATCTACGGCCTCATCTACATTGTGGGCCAAGCCTTGCTGGCCATGGCCTTTTTGGTCCTGGTCACCACTCAGTTGGCCGAACAGAAGCCGATTTCCCGTTTGGCCAGCGCCGAACGCTTCCATGAACTGGGCAATTTCATGCTGGCCTTTGTCATGCTGTGGGCCTACCTGTCGGTTTCCCAGCTGCTGATCATCTGGTCGGCCAACCTGCCTGAGGTGAATCCCTTTTACGTCGTCCGCTTTCGGACGCCCTGGGCGGAAATCGGGCTCTTTCTGCTCCTTTTTCACTTTGCCATACCCTTTTTGCTATTGCTGTGGAGGGTAACTAAACGGCATCCCAAGCTGCTGCTGCGGGTGGCCTTGGCCTTGATGGGTGTGCGTCTGGTGGAACTGTTTTGGGTGGTGATGCCCAGCTTCGATGCCCAAGGCCCGCAATGGGCTTGGCTGTGGTTGACCGGATCCTGCTGGCTGGCGGTGGGAGGGCTGTGGGTGGCGCTTTTCTTGCGCGAGTTGAAGCAGCGGCGGCTCATCCCCGTTCACGACCCGCGCCTGCCGGAGGAGTTTGCCCAAAAGGAGGCTTTTGAAAATGTCGGCTGAGCAACAACCGCTCCACGGCCACGAGCGCGGCGACTTTCGCTTTCGAGGAATGGTTTTCGCCGTGATCGTGCTGGGCATTCTGATCAGTGTGGCGATGTGGGGCATGGGCGTCATGTTCGATTGGCTGCAAGCCGGTTGGCAAGCCAGGGACACGCCGCCTTCACCCCTGGCCGACACAGTCGAGCGCCCGGCAGTGCCTCTTCTGCAGACGCGCCCTCCCCAGGAACTGGAGATCCTGCGCCGCAGCGAGGAATCGCAGTTGGAAAGCTATCAGTGGGTCGACCCGGAGCAGGGAATTGTCCGCATCCCCATCGACCGGGCCATCGACATCCTTGCCGAGCAGGGTTTGCCCCACCGTGAGGAGGAATAGCCCCACAAGGCACCCAGAAAGATGATGCTCAAGATCTTCATGATTGTCTTGCTGACCGCTGCCACAGGGGTCGGCCAGGTTCCGCCCTCTCAGCAGGCGCCTGCCCAATTGGAAGGGGTCGGCATCGACCAGAAACTGAATCAGCAGGTTCCCCTCGACCTGACTTTTCGGGATGAGACGGGCAGGGCTGTGCGGCTGGGCGACTACTTCCAGGAGAAGCCTGTCGTCCTGGTGCTGGCCTACTACGAGTGCCCCATGCTCTGCACCCTGGTTCTCAACGGCTTGCTGAGGGGCATGAATCCCTTGCGCTTCACTGCGGGGCGCGAATTCAAGGTCGTGACCGTGAGCATCGATCCCGGTGAGGGCTCCGAACTGGCCAGGCTCAAGAAGCAGGAGTATCTGCGCCTCTATGAGCGCCACGAAGCTGATCAGGGCTGGCATTTTCTGACCGGTGCCCAGGAGTCGATCGATGCCCTGGCCCAGTCGGTGGGCTTCCGCTACAAGTACGACGCCGAAACGGACCTTTACCTGCATGCCAGCGGCATCATGATCCTGACGCCCAGCGGCAAGCTGTCGCGCTACCTTTACGGAATCGACTATTCGCCCCGCGACCTGCGCCTGGGGCTGGTGGAGGCTTCGGCGGAAGAGATTGCCTCGCCCGTGGATCAGCTTTTGCTTTACTGCTTCAGCTACGATCCCGAGATGGGCAAGTACACCCTGGTCGTGATGAACATCGTACGCCTGGCGGCCGTCGCCACCTTGCTGCTCATGGCAACCTGCATTGCCCTCAACATTCGCCGCGACCGCCGCAAGGGATTGGCCACCGAGACACTGAGCACACAGTGCCCGGACTCTTAGGCCTTGGACTTTGGACTTTGGACTTAGAGATCATGCCTGAATTCAGCATATTTCCGGAATCGGCTTCCACGATGGCCGGTTCGGTGGACGCCCTGTTCTGGTACCTGTCCGCCGTCACCGCCTTTTTCGTGATTGCCATCTCGCTGGCCAACCTGATCTTCGCCATCAAGTACCGCGAGTCGCAGGTGGACGTGGCCCGCCCCATCCACCGCTCCACCCCTCTGGAGATCATTTGGTCGATCGTCCCCGGTGTCATCGCCATGACCTTTTTTGCCTGGGGGGCCAACGTCTACTACGAGCTGTACACCCCCCCGTCGGACGCCATGAACATCTACGTGGTGGGCAAGCAGTGGATGTGGAAATTCCAGCATCCTGAAGGCAGGCGGGAAATCAACGACCTGCATGTGCCGACGGGCGTCCCCGTCAAGCTGACCATGACTTCCGAAGACACCATCCACAGCCTTTTCATCCCAGCCTTCCGCACCAAGAAGGACGTGTTGCCGGGGCGCTACACCTCCATCTGGTTCGAGGCCACCAAGCCGGGGCGCTATCATCTGTTTTGCACCGAGTACTGCGGCACCGAGCACTCCAAGATGATTGGGTCGGTTTACGTGATGACGCCCGAAGACTACCAGAACTGGATTTCGGGCGGCGTTCCCGGCATGACCATGGTCGAGGCCGGTCGGCAGCTCTTCGAGGGTCTGGGCTGCCAGACTTGCCACAGCCGCGAGTCGGGTGCACGGGGCCCCGATTTGGTGGGGCGCTACGGGCGTCCCCAGATGCTGGCCGGCGGACGGTCGGTGATGTTTGACGAGGCCTACGCCCGCGAATCGATCCTCAACCCGGCCGCCAAAGTCGCCGCCGGATATGAACCCCTGATGCCGACTTTCCAGGGGCAGATCAGTGAGGAGAACCTGCTGAGGATTCTTGAATACATCAAGTCCCTGGGCACTCAGGACGAAGGCAGCCCCGGGCAAGGAAGCGAACAATGAGCACCATCGTTGCCGATCCCGCACCAGCGGAGGAATTGCCCCGCGAGCCGGTGACCCAGGGGCGCAACTACTTCAACGTGGCCCACGGCCTGAAAGCCTGGCTGCTGACGCTGGACCACAAGCGCATCGGGATCCTTTATCTGATCTCCATCACCGTCTTCTTCTTTCTGGGCGGCGCAATGGCGGTCGGAATCCGTTTGGAGCTGGCCACACCGGCGGGAGACCTGTTCGACTCGGAAACCTACAACAAGCTCTTCTCCATGCACGGGATCATCATGGTCTTCTTTTTCCTGATCCCTTCCATCCCGGCCGTGCTGGGGAACTTTCTGATCCCGCTCATGATCGGGGCACGCGACGTGGCCTTTCCGCGGCTGAACCTGCTGAGCTGGTACATCTTCAGTGTGGGAGGGCTGTTCACCCTCATCGCCATGGTGCTGGGCGGCGTTGATACCGGCTGGACATTTTACGCACCCTACAGCATCACCTACAGCAACAGCTACGTGATACTGACCGGGCTGGGAATCTTCATCAGCGGCTTTTCCTCCATCCT
Organism: Acidobacteriota bacterium; assembly: GCA_028277865.1. Taxonomy (GTDB): domain Bacteria; phylum Acidobacteriota; class UBA6911; order RPQK01; family DATIPO01; genus JANQFM01. The sequence goes on along the minus strand of JANQFM010000176.1, from coordinate 843 downwards.
GACCGGACTCAACTTCGCCGTCACCATCCACAAGATGCGGGCGCCGGGGCTGAGCTGGTTCCGCCTGCCCCTGTTCATCTGGGCCCATTACGCCACTGCCCTGATCCAGCTGCTGGGTACGCCCGTCGTGGCCATCACCATCCTGCTGGTGGCCATCGAACGCCTCTTCCACATCGGCATCTTCGACCCGGCCCTGGGAGGCGACCCGGTGCTTTACCAGCACATGTTCTGGTTCTACTCCCATCCGGCAGTCTACATCATGATCCTGCCCTCAATGGGAGTGATCAGCGAGCTGGTGACCTGCTTTTCGCGCAAGCGCATTTTCGGCTACCGCTTCGTGGCTGTATCCAGCCTGGCCATTGCCGTCCTGGGCTTTTTGGTCTGGGGCCACCACATGTTCACTTCCAGCCAGTCGATTTATGCCGGGATGGTCTTCTCAGTGCTCAGCATGTTGATCGCCGTCCCTTCGGCCGTCAAGGCCTTCAATTGGACGGCCACCCTGTTCCGGGGGAAGGTGAGCTACTCGGCGCCCATGATCTACGCCTTCGGATTCATCGGGCTGTTCATCATCGGCGGGCTGACGGGGCTGTTCTTGTCCACCCTGGGTACGGACGTCCACCTGCACGACACCTATTTCGTGGTGGCCCACTTCCACTTCATCATGGTGGGCGGCGCCATCATGGGATACCTGGGCGGACTGCATTTCTGGTGGCCGAAAATCACCGGCCGGATGTACTCGGAAGGCTGGGCGCGCTTTGCAGCCCTGGTGATCTTCATCGGCTTTTACCTAGCCTTCTTCCCCCAGTTCGTGCTGGGCTATCTGGGCATGCCGCGCCGCTATCA
>JANQFM010000201.1 GCA_028277865.1 Acidobacteriota bacterium | reverse complement strand
GTTGCGGCGGTGTGCTTGCCCCTGTCGCTTCAGTTGCTGGAGACCCTCTTGGGCACTCTGAAGGCAGGGGGCGCCTACGTCCTCATCGACCCCGCTCAGGCCTCAATCCGAGGAGACGAATTGCTCAGGAAGTTCAACCCGGAGCTGCTGATCACCGGCCCATCTCTGGCCGACGCACTTACAGGCCCCGGCTGTCGAACGCTCTGGATGGAAGTCCTCCAAGGGGAAAGCACAAACCAGCCGGAAGGCAATTTGCCTGGTCTGTCCAGTCCCGAAAACCTGGCCTGCCTCTGGTGCGGATACGGGCAGGCGCTGGCTGTGGAACACCGGGAGGTTTGCGGCCTGCTGGAAAGAATGCAGGAGGAGTTCGCACTTTCTTCCTCCGACAGATTGCTTCTCCACTCCTTCCCGGATCGAGAACCGTCCTGCTGGGAGATCTTCTGGCCTCTGGCTTACGGCAGCGCCGTGATTCTGGAGACGATGGACGAATCGCCCAGCCTGGCTCATTTTACACCCTCTCAGCTCGAGTCCTTTCTCAGGCAAGGTGAAGCACCAGGGACGGCCTCGCTGCGGCTGGCCTTGGCCAGCGGCAGGCCTTTGGGGCAGCGGACGGTTCAGCGCTTTTACCGCCGGGGCGGCCAACGCCTTGTTCAGCTCTACACGGCTCCCGGAAGCGCCGGCGGGATGAGTTGGCTGGACTGCAGCGCCTACCGGGATCGGGAGGTGATGCCGGTCGGCGGCAGCCCTTCACTGCTGATCCTCGATCAGAGCATGCAGCCGCTGCCTGTCGGCCTGGCGGGCGAGATCTGCCTGGCCGGCCAGGAATTGCCGCGCGGTTGGCGGGGTGCTCCCCGTGTCACAGCCCAGTCCTTCTCAATGCATCCCTTTGCCTCGCAGCAGGGTGCCCGGCTGATCAGGACAGGCGAGCAGGGCCGCCGCTTGGAGGATGGCGCCATTGAGCTGCAAGGCAGCCTGGAGCGCAACTGCTGGCTGGAAGGCTATCGGATTGACCTGGCCGAGGTGGAGGCCGAGCTGCGCCTGCAGGATGGGATCGAAGATGCGGCCTTGCTGCTGCACGAAACCGATCGGGGCACCCGCCTGGCGGCTTATTTGGTGTCTTCAGCACCCCAGCCTGCCGAGAAGTTGCAGGCTTGCCTTAAGAGGCTTCTTCCGCACGGATTGCCTCCCTGCGTTCTGGTGCCATTGAACCGTTTGCCGCTCCAGGACTCCGGCCTGTTGGATGAAGCGGCGCTCTCCCGTTTAGAGGTGATTGACGAAAAGCTGGCCCAGCGTTGGGAAGAGGCTTTGCGCTCTGAGAGTGCCGTCGAAGAAGCAGTGGTCTTGATCGACCATCAACCCCAGGCGCCGCCTCCCCTTCACCTCTCCGATCTGGTGGCTGATTGGGGGGCGGGCAGCAGCCAGGTTCGAAAGGCCGAGGCGCCTGATGAGTTAAGTGGCGCTCTTGGCGGCGACCAAGACGATTTGGTCCAGAATCCCTCCATCAGCCACGGCCCTCCTCTGCCGGAGGGCATCCCGGACAGCATGGCCCAGGCACTTGAGCGGGCCGCTACCCAGCAGCAAGGGCAAGGCATCACCTATATCCGCCCCGACGGAACGGAGTCATTCCAGCCCTACGCCGACCTTTTAAAGGAGGCGCGGCACGTTGCGGGAGGGCTGCGCGGGCTGGGCTTGCGGCACCAGGACAAGGTGATCCTGCAGCTGGAGGATCTTCAGGACTTCGTGTCGGTCTTTTGGGGCTGCCAACTGGGCGGCTTCGTGCCCGTCCCGCTGTCGATCGCGCCCAGCTACCAGGAAGCCAACGCGGCTGTGCGCAAGCTGCGCAACACCTGGGGGATGTTGGACCGGCCCCTGGTTGCGGCCAGCCCTTCGCTGCTGTCGGCTTTGGAGTCTTTGCCGGACCTGCTGGATCTTCAAGGCTGGCGTGTTTGCTCAGCCGCCTCGCTGCGTTCCTCACCGCCTGAGGAGCGGTTTCAGGAATGCGGTCCCCAGGATGCGGCCTTGCTGCTCTTCACCTCGGGAAGCACTGGACGGCCCAAAGGAGTGGTCCAGACCCAGCGGGCTCTGCTGAGCCGCTCGGCGGCCGCGGCGCAGATGAACGGATTCACGCCCCTGGACGTGTCGCTGAACTGGATGCCGCTGGACCACGTGGGCGGCGTGGTGATGTTCCATTTGCGCGACGTGGTGACGGGCTGTTGGCAAGTGCAGGCACCCACGGCCCTGGCTCTGGAAGATCCCCTGCGCTGGTTGGACTGGATCGACCGCCACCGGGCCAGCATCAGTTGGGCGCCCAACTTCGCCTTCGGGCTGGTCAACGGACGGGCCGAGGAGATCGCCCGCCGCCGCTGGGACCTTTCCAGCATGCGCTTCATGCTCAACGGGGGCGAGGCCATCGTGGCCCGTACGGCTCGCCGCTTCCTGCAGCTTCTCATCCCCCACGGATTGCCGCCTGATGCCATGAAGCCGGCCTGGGGGATGTCGGAGACCTGCTCGGGGGTGGCCTACTCGCACCGCTTCTCGCTGGAGTCGAGCAGCGACGACGATCCCTTTGTGGAGGTGGGTGCGCCCATCCCCGGCTTTTCGCAGCGCATCGTGGACGCCCAGGACCGCCCGGTGGAAGAGGGAACCATCGGTCGCCTGCAGGTCAAGGGAGAAATGGTGACCTGCGGCTACTACCGGGATGAGGAGCTGAACCGGGAGTCGTTCAGCCAAGACGGCTGGTTCCACACGGGCGACCTGGGCAGGCTGCACGGTGGGCGGCTGACTATCACGGGTCGCGAGAAGGACGTGATCATCATCAACGGGATCAACTACTACAGCCACGAAATCGAGGCGTTGGCCGAAGAGGTGAAGGGAGTTAAGGTCTCTTTCACGGCGGCTTTCGCAGTGCGCGAGGCGGGCAGCGAAACCGATTGCCTGGCGGTGCTCTTTCACTGTCCGGCCGAGCAGTGGCAGCGTCGCCTGGAGGTGGCCGAGCGGATCCGGGAACGGATCGCTTCCGGGGCAGGCCTGAAGGCCGCATATGCAGTCCCTGTGGAAAAAGAGTCGATCCCCAAGACAGCCATCGGCAAGATTCAGCGCCCGCTGCTGAAAAAGCGCTTCGAAGCGGGAGAGTTCGCTGAAACGCTCAAACGCCTGGACATCGCCGCAGGCAACGACAACACGCTGCCGGACTGGTTTTACCGCCCCGTCTGGCGCGCCCGCCGCCTGCCCCGTGGCGCTTCATGGACAGCCGAAGGCCTATGGCTGGTGCTGGACGACGGGGAAGGGCTGGGCCAAGAGCTTTGCCGACGGCTGCAAGGCGCTGGTCGCCGCTGGGCGGTGCTGGAGGCGGGCGACGGCTTTCGGAGGCTTGAGAATAACCGGATCCGCATCGACCCCTCCGATCCGGAGCACTACCGACGCGCCCTGCAGGGCCAAGGATCTCCCGTGACTGCGGTGCTGCATTTGTGGAGCTGCGGCAGGCCCGGGCCTTTCGGCAAGGAAGCGGGCAGCTTGGTGTTGCTGCTTCAGGCCTTGCAGGAAAGCCGGGGAGGGGAATCGGCGCTGCGCCTGGTGGTCGCCTCAAGCCGGTCGCAGAGCCTGCATGAAGGCGAGGATGTTGACTGCTGCCGAGCCGCCTTGCCGGCGCTGGTAAGGACGGCCTCCCAGGAGTTTGCCTGGTTGCGGGCCAGCCACCTGGACCTGCCCGAAGGCGAGCCCGGGCGCAATGCCGCGCGGCTGCTGGGCGAGACGGGTGCGCCGGCGGGGGACCGCGAAGTGGCCTGGAGGGACGGACGCCGCCTGGTTGCGCGCCTGCAGCGCATCGACCTGCGCAAGGAGCCCAGCCGGGAGCTGCCCTTGCATCCGGGCGGGCTGTGGCTGCTCAGCGGCGGTCTGGGCGGCATCGGGCGGCTGGTAGCGGGCGAACTGCTGCAGCGCTGGAAGGTGCGCCTGCTGCTGGCGGGGCGCAGCGCTCTGCCCGGTCGGGAGTCCTGGCCGCAAGAATCCCAAGGCGAAGGCGGGCTGGCGCGGCGCATCCGGGCCTTGCAGGAGCTGGAGAGGCTGGGCCAGGTGGCCTACTCAGCCGTGGACGTCACGGATGCGCAGGCTGTACGCCAAGCCGTGGGCCAGGCGGAGTCAAAGTGGGATTGCCGCCTGTCGGGCGTGCTGCATTTGTCGGGGGTACTGTCGGAACGGCCGCTGCTCAAAGAGACGCCCTCGGGGCTGGAGATGGCCATGGCGCCCAAGCTGGGCGGCGTCCGGGTGCTGGCGGACCTTCTGGAGTTCTATCCCGAGGCTCCACTGGTCGCGTTCTCTTCGGTCAATGGCTACTTCGGAGGGGCCGGTGTCGGCGCCTACTCGGCGGCCAACCGGGCCATGGAGGCCTTTTGCCAACAGCGTCGGACTGGTCGGACACACTGCCTGAGCTGGAGCATGTGGCCGGAGGTGGGGCTGAGCCGGGGCTACGGTTCGGTGCAGGCTTCGCAGGCGCGCGGGTTCGCTCCCATCACTGCGCGGCAGGGGCTCAACAGCCTGACGGCGGCCCTGGCCAGGGATGCGGATCACCTGCTGGTGGGGCTGGACCCGTCCAACCGCCACATCCGCCGCCAAGCGGATTCGGAACCCCTCAGCCAGCAGCGCCTGTGCGCCTTTTTCACATTGCGGCAAGGGGCGGCGGCCCCTGCTGATCCGGACCAGATGCAAGTGCCGGACTGCCTGGGTACACCCACTTCCTGCCAGCTCAACCCATTGCCCGAAATGCCCCGCACAGATTCGGGTCAGATCGATCTCCAGCGCTTGCTCCAAGAGGCTTCCGGGCGCTTGACTTCGGCCCCGGAGCGGACGGCACCGCGCAACGCCATGGAAGGCCGCCTGGCGAGGATCTGGCAGAAGGTGCTGGGGGTGGAGCAGCTGGGCATCCACGACAACTACTTCCAGCTGGGCGGGGACTCCATCCTGAGCATCCAGATCGTCGCCCGAGCCGCCGAAAGCGGGCTGCGGCTGACGCCCCAAATGATCTTTCAGAACCCCTCTGTTGCCCAATTGGCCCTTCAGGCTCTGCAGGCCGCACCTCATCTCGAAGCCGGGCAGGAGATGGTGGAGGGCGAGGTGATCCTGACGCCGGTTCAGCGCTGGTTCTTCGAGCAGGACCTGCCCCGTCCCCACCACTTCAACATGTCTTTGCTGCTCTGCCTGCATCAGCGGCTGCAACCGGCTTTGCTGGAACAGGCTATCGGAGCCCTCGTCAACCATCACGACGCCTTGCGGCTGCGCTTCCAAAGGGAGGGGAAGCGATGGAGTCAGTTCAACGCCGCCAGCGAAGAAAACCCGCTCTGCATCTGGATCGATCTCTCGAAGTTGCCTGAATCAAGCCATCCGGCGGCCATCGAACAATCTGCACGCCGTTTGCAGGCCAGCCTGGAATTGTCGCAAGGCCCTCTGATGCGGGTG
>JANQFM010000091.1 GCA_028277865.1 Acidobacteriota bacterium | reverse complement strand
GCCCGACAGCCTAGGCATCGGCAACCGCGACACGGTGCTGCCGGTGGTGCCCATGTTTCACGTCAATGCCTGGGGGCTGCCTTTCCTTTGCGCCATGGTGGGTGCCCGACAGGTTTTTCCGGGACCCCATCTGGACGCCGAAAGCCTATTGGACCTTTTCGAAAGGGAGGAGGTGACTTTCACGGCAGGTGTCCCCACAATCTGGATGGGCGTTCTGGAGGCTCTGGAGAAATCGCCGCGGCGCTGGTCCCTGCAAACGGGCATGCGCATGGTGGTGGGAGGAGCGGCAGCGCCCGAGTCGATGATCCAGGCCTTTGACCGTCACAAGCTGGAAGTCATCCACGCCTGGGGGATGACCGAGACCAGCCCTCTGGGTACGGTCAGCCGGTTGAAGGGTTCACTGGCTTCTTTAGGTTCCGTCGAAAAATATGCTCTCCGTGCCCGCCAGGGGCTGCCGGTGCCCTTGGTGGAGGTCCGGGCCATCAACGAAACGGGCGAATGCCGCTGGGACGGGGAATCCATGGGGGAACTGCAAGTCAGGGGGCCATGGTGGCTACCAGCTACTACAATTGCGATGAAGGTTCGCAGCAGTGGGCTCAGGACGGCTGGTTTCGCACCGGGGATGTAGTCACGGTTAATCCGGAGGGCTACGTCAAGATCACCGACCGCACCAAGGATCTGGTCAAGTCGGGGGGCGAGTGGATCAGTTCCGTGGACCTGGAGAACGCACTGATGGGCCATCCTGCGGTCCAGGAAGCGGCTGTCATCGCCGTACCCCACCCCAAGTGGCAGGAACGCCCCCTGGCGGTGGTGGCCCTCAAAGAGGGTTCGGCTGCTGATGCCGACGAACTGCGCAGCCACTTGGAAGGCAGCTTTGCCAAGTGGTGGCTGCCCGACGGCTTCGAATTCGTGGAAGAAATCCCCAAGACGTCGGCTGGAAAATTCCTCAAGTCTAAGCTCCGTCAGCAATTCAAGGACTGGAAGCCCCTTTGAAGGTCGGGAGAGGAAATCAGATGGCCAAATCCGCCGACGAAAACGAACTGCAGCGAAGGCTGGACCTCTTTCCGCTCACCAACATCGTGATTGCCAACATGGTGGGAGCCGGAATCTTCACTTCCTCGGGCCTGCTGATGCAGGATCTGCGCAATCCCTGGCTGATGTTGGCGCTGTGGGCGGTGGGAGGGATCATCGCTCTTTGCGGGGCGCTCTGCTACGGAGAGGTGGGCGCGGCCATCCCCCGGGCCGGAGGCGAATATACCTTTCTTTCCAAGCTCTTCAGTCCGCGCTTGGGCTTTTTGAGCGGCTGGCTTTCTTTCTTTGCCGGCTTTTCGGCGCCGATTGCCCTTTCGGCCATCGGATGCATCGAATACCTGACCCGAGCCTATCCGGGACTGCTGCAGGTCGGATTGATGGATGCCGACCTGGAGGCCTCGTTGCTGAAAAAGCTCTACGCCATCGCCGTGATCGCCGCCTTCACCCTGATCCATCTGCGCGGGATCGTCTTCGGCACCAAGGTGCAGAATGTCCTGACCGTCATGAAGGTCGGGCTGATCGTGGCGCTGATCGTTTTCGGCTTGGCCTCCGGCAAAGGCAACACCGCCCATTTGAGCTATGACAGTTTCGAATTCAGCTATGACGGCTGGAAGGCGATCGGCCTTTCCCTGATGTGGATCATGTTTGCCTACAGCGGCTGGAACGCCGCCGCCTACATCGGCTCCGAGATCAAGAACCCTGCCAGGAACCTGCCCTTGTCCTTGTTCCTCGGTACGGGGATCGTGATTCTGCTCTATGTGGCCTTCAATTTCTTCTACGTCTACGCAGTCCCCCCGGAAGAGATGAAAGGCGTGATCTCGATCGCCGGCTTGGCGGCAGAGCGGGTTTTCGGCCCGTCCTTCGGAGTGGTCATCTCAGTCCTGATTTCTTTCGCCCTTTTTTCCTCCCTGAGCGCCTTCATCATCCTGGGTCCGCGAGTCTACTATTCCATGGCCAAAGACGGCTGTTTCTTCCGCTTCGCAGCCCGAGTTCATCCCGTCTACATGGTTCCGGACAGGTCGATCCTGCTGCAGGGTGTTGCTGCATCCGCACTGGTCCTGCTGGGGACGTTCGATCAGATCCTGACCTACATGGGCTTCTCGCTGGGGATTTTCCCGATCCTGGTTGTAGTGGGGCTCTTCAAGTTGAGGCGCTCCGGGGCCAGCCCCTATCGCATGCCGGGGTATCCGCTTGTACCGTTGGTCTACATTGGCTTTGGGATAGGAATCTTGGTGCTGGCCTTCCAGGAACGGCCCTTGGTGTCTTCGATCGCCCTGGCCACCACCGCCTTGGGCATCCCCGTCTATTCCATCTTCAAGAGCAGGTACAAGCCCACCTAGCCCGGATTCATTTCCTGATTCCTTCCCCCGGTGAAATGAGCGGCGCAGTGAGGCCCCTTATCGCGCAATGACTGCATGGGCGGCTATCATAGGGGGATTGAGGGACATCCGTATGCCGAGCAGCCAAGAAAGGCCCATCGTGATCGGATTGAATGCCGTCATCGTGGCGGTGACCGATGAGGTGCCCCTGATTCTGACCGTTCGGCGCCGCGAGGATGGCCGCTTCAGCGAGGCGCTCCCATTCGGCCCTCTCGATCCGGACGGCGACCGCACCATGGAGTTAGGGCTGCGAGGCTGGGTGCGGGAGCAGACGGGAATCGAAGTGGGCTATGTGGAGCAGCTTTACACCTTTGCCGACCGCCATCGCGACCCCAGTGAAAGCAAAGGCGGCCCCCGAGTCATCTCGGTTGCCTACCTGGCCCTGGTGCGCCAGAGCCGCCTGACGGGCGTCGGCGCACATTGGCAGGACTGGTACCCGTTCCTTCCCTGGGAAGACTGGAGGCAAGGCCGTCCGCCGGTCATCGACCGGATTCTGGAGCCCGGCCTGAGGCGCTGGGCCGAGTCGGCGTCCTCACCTTCCCAACGTGACGAGCGCAACGAACGGGTTGACATCACTTTTGGATTGCACGGCTCACCCTGGGACACGGAACGGGTCTTGGAGCGCTTTGAACTGATGTATGAATCGGGCTTGGCCGCTGAAGCCCGCCGCGACCGTTCGGCCCAGGGGCTGAAGGCGCCATCGGAGGGCAGACGGGATTTGCCCGGCCAGAGCCTGGTGATGGATCATCGGCGCATCCTGGCCACCGCCATGGGACGCTTGAGGGGAAAGCTGAAGTACCGCCCAGTGGTCTTCGAATTGGTGCCCGAGACCTTCACCTTGCTGCAGTTGCAGCGCGTCGTTGAAGCCCTGGCAGGAGTGCGGCTGCACAAGCAGAATTTCCGGCGATTGGTGGAAAAGGGCGGCCTGGTCGAAGGGACCGGCGATATGGAGTCCCACACCGGCGGTCGGCCTGCCGAACTGTTCCGCTTCCGACGAGAAGTCCTGCGGGAGCGTCCGGCACCGGGCGTCGGCCTGCCGCGCTCGAGTTCCCTGAAGACGGCGGGGAATTGATGCTTCGCCGAAACTCCGTGTGAAGATTGGTGGAATTTCGCAGGCCTCCCCTTCCCCTGTCCCCCAAAATCGCAATACACTTCACTACTGGATCCAACCTCGGAGGTGATTTCATGCCTGCTCTTTCCCGACGCGATTTTCTGAACCGCCTGTCCGCCTTCGGCCTTTCTGCCGCCGCCATCCCCGGGCTGGCCGGCGCTTCGGCCCTTCGAAGCCGGTCACCAGCCCCGCCGCCTCGCCCCATCCGTATTCGGGGACGGGTTCACGCAGCTCAGAAAGGCTGGGGCGGCGTCGCAGTGACGGACGGCGTTTCGGTCGTCCGGAGTGATGCCGAAGGCTATTTCGAACTGATCTCCAACAGCCGGCGGCCGTTTGCCTACCTCAGCCTGCCATCCGGCAGCCGAATCCCGCTCAATCCCACTGGAACGGCACGTTTCTACCAGCCCATCCAGGCCAACCGGGCGGGCGAGCAGTCCATCGAGTTTCCGTTGCAGCGGCTCGGCGACTCGGACGAGGAGCACTGCTTTTACCAGCTGGCCGATCCTCAGACCCAAAACATGCGCGACATGAAGCTTTTTCAGTCTCAGATCATCCCCGAGATCGAAAAGCTGGCTGGCGCAAACCCCTCCGGCTGCCAGTTCGGATTCGCCTGCGGCGACATCATGTATGACGACCTGAGCCTTTACCCCGAGTACGAAAAGGGCGTCCGGCAAATGAATGTCCCCTTTTTCCAGGTGGTGGGCAATCATGACTTGGATTTCGAGTCCCTCACCAACCCCGGCGCCTCCAGCACCTTTCAAAGGCACTTCGGACCTGCCTACTACTCCTTCGAGCGGGGTGCGGTCCACTACGTGGTCCTCAACGACGTGTTCTGGTACGGCAAAAGCTACCTGGCATACCTGGACAAACAGCAACTCGACTGGCTGGCCGCCGACCTGGCGCTGGTCGAGGCGGGTCGGACGGTCATTGTGGCGCTGCACATTCCGGTCTCCAGCAGCCAGGCCCAGCGCAGGGGCACCACCGCCGGC
>JANQFM010000066.1 GCA_028277865.1 Acidobacteriota bacterium | reverse complement strand
GGAATTCAAAAATAAAAGACTGGGCCAACCTCGGTTTGTCATCCCTGATCGAGTTGCTGACGAGCTTGGCGGATGGCTTGGGCGACCTGTGCAGGGGCTGTGCCGCCCTGGACGGATTTGCTCGACAAGGCCGACTCCAATGAAAGCGTCTTGAAGAGATCCTCTTCGAATCGGGGCGAGTGGCGCTGGAAATCCTGCAGAGTCAGCTCCTCCAGTCGCCTTCCGGTTTGCAGGGCCTCCTGGACCAGTTTTCCCACCGTTTCGTGGGCTTGCCGAAAGGGCACTCCCCGACGGACCAGATAGTCGGCCAACTCGGTGGCGTTGAGGAATCCCGTCGAGGCGGCCTCGCGCATGCGCCGGGCGTTCAAAGAGGTGTTGCCGACCACGATGGCGCTGACCTGCAGGCAGTCCAGCAGGGTGTCTACGATGTCGAAGACCGGCTCCTTGTCTTCCTGCAAATCCTTGTTGTAAGTCAGCGGGAGCCCTTTGATCAGGGTGAGCAGCGACAGGTGATGGCCGTAGACGCGAGCGCATTTGCCGCGGATCAATTCCAGGGCGTCGGGATTCTTCTTTTGCGGCATCAACGAGGAACCGGTGGTGACCTGGTCGCCGAATTCCAGATAACCGAACTCCGAGGAGGTGAAAAGGATCCAGTCTTCGGCCAGACGGCTTAGATGCATCATGAGCAGCGCCGCAGCGGCGCTGAACTCGGCGGCGAAATCCCGGTCGGCCACGGCGTCCAGGCTGTTGGCCGATATGGCTTCAAAGCCCAGCAGACGGGCCGGCAATTCCCGGTCGAGGGGAAAGCCGCTTCCTGCCAGGGCAGCGGCGCCCAGCGGAGAGACGTTGATGCGGGCGCGGGCCTGAGTCAGCCGTTGGGCATCGCGTCCCAGCATTTCGAAGAAGGCCAGCAAGTAGTGAGCGAAGAGCACCGGCTGGGCCCGTTGCAGGTGCGTGTAGCCGGGCATGGCGACGTCCTGGCGGGATTCCGCCAAGCCGAGCAAGGCGCTGCGAAGCTCCTTGAGGCGCAGCT
>JANQFM010000055.1 GCA_028277865.1 Acidobacteriota bacterium | reverse complement strand
GTGCGCCGGACGGGCCGGGTGTCAACAGGGCTTCGGCCAAAAAGTCTGCCGACAGCTTTCCCATGTCGTCGTTGGTCAGCAATTCCCAGGGGAAGTCTTCGGGGGCGCGCACAGCTTGCAGAAGGCTTTTTTCCAGTTCTCGGCCAGCAGTGGATGAAATCTGGTAGACGCGTGGCAATAGCTGCCCATCCAAGGCGGACAGGCTTTTTTTATTGCTGACCAAAGCCCCTATTCGAAAGCTGAAGTCAAAGAGGCTTTCAGGGCGGCGGCAAGCCAGTTCGACCACTCTTTTCGAATATTCCAGCGCTTGCCGGGACGGCTGACGGCCCCGCTCAACGCCTGCTTCCCGGTTGAGCAGCGTCAGGCCGCGCAGCGAAGCTGCCGATTCGGCTTCGTCCTGCGGAACCACCACCAAACGGGCAGCAGCATCCTGGAGAAAAAAGCCGGGGCGACGTGTGTAAGACCGGATCCGGCAGAGGCGCTTGAATGGAAAAGGCAAGGCGGCCCGCGCCAGCGCAATGCTGGCGATCAGGCCGCCTGAGCGGCGAAAATCCTCCAGCGGGACGGCCATCAGCAACGAACTTTGCTGCAAAGAGGCCTCCAGTAGCTGGCCCAGCAACTGAACGGCAAGCCGGGGTGCAGCCTGCACCTTTTCGATTCCCGGCAGGCGGGCGTAGGGCGGCTCGATTGAGGGGGGACGTTCCACGCCCCGCCAGGGCGGGTCAAAGGCCTGCTCAATCCCCAGGCAGGAGGCCGCGTCCCAGCCCTCTTCCCGGTCCGTCTCAGGCCAGGCTCGGCCGTGGGCGAAGTAGGCCGTGCGCTGGTCATACCTGCCCGCCGGTGTAAGCCGCACCACAAAGCTGAATCCGCCCTCGGAGAAACAGGACCAGGCTTCCAGGCTTTCCCCCAAGGCCCGATTGTCCAAAGGGTCCAGGTCCAGAGTCATCCAGGGCCGGATGGCGGCCAGCAACTTGCAGTCGTAAAGAGGCCCGTCGGCGGACAGATACTGCTCGCCATGCTCCACTTCCAGCCCGGGGCCTTCGCCGATCCCCTGGTCCGCTTGTCCTCGGTAGACTGACAGAGAAGGCATGGGATAGTTGTCAGTTGTCAGTTGTCAGTTGGTCAGGCAAAAGCTCGAGTGATCAGATGAACAACTCTTCTTCGGCGGGCTTGGCTTCGTCGGGAGGGTTTTTCTTGGAGAAGAGGTAATTGAGGCCGGTGCGCAGCCCTTTGACGATGGCGCTGATCTCGCGGGCAGGCCTGAGGATGTCACGCTGGATGACCTCAGTGGTCTGCTCAAATTTCTGGACCGTGTCGGTGACCACATAGTCGATCTTGGCGGCTTGATCCCGGCCCACCTTCAAAATCTGGTCGGCGAAGGCATCGAAGTCTTGGCTTCGTTGCTGGGCCAGTTCTGAGATTTCCTCCACATTGGCGCCGAGATCTTCGGAAAGCTCGCTGAGAGGCTTGAGGTTCTCGGTGATTTCGTGCATGTTGGCCGTCAGATCCCGGACATCGTCTTCGAGTTTCCGCGACCGTGCTTCGATTCGCCGCGACAATCCCCTGACAATGCGTGCCGTCTGCCAGAGAATGATCCCCTGGGCGAGCAAGACAACAAGGCAAAGGCCTGCCAAAATGACGAGTATCTCTTCTCCGCTCACCGCTTTTCCCTTCCGGATTAGGATCTAATGAGGCGGTGGATCAGGTGGCGCTCTCAGTTCCGGCATCTTCGGCCTTCTTGCGCTCTTCCTGGTAGGCTTCACGGCCGGCTTCCACGGCGGCGGCGATCTGTTCCTTCTGACGGCCGATGTTTTCGCGGCCCTTCTCGACTGCGCTGCTCACCTTGCCGGACACTTCCTGGACCTTTTCACGCCCTTCCTTGACCAGGCCGCTGACATATTCGCGGCCTTCCTGAGCCGCACTCGTGACATACTCTTTGCCGGCCTTTGTTCTTTCACTGATGTATTCGCGGCCTTCGTGGACTTTCCTGCCCAGGCGATCGGTCCCTTCACGGTACTTGCCTTCCAAAAGGCGGCGGGTCTCCTCGCCCGACTTGGGGGCAAAAAGCAGGGCAACGCAGGCACCTACGAAACCACCGACCAGAAAATAAAGGACTTTATCTCCGTTGGACGCCATGCTAGTTCTCCTTTCCTAAACAGTTGCAGAATATCACATTCACAGCCACAGCCGTGAATTGACTCAGACCGCGGCAGCGGTCTGTTTTTGGGTGTTGCTGACGATTGAATGAAACTCGGAAGCAGACAGCACGGAGCAAGGAAGAGAGCCGGAAGGCCGAAGATTCTTGAATCTACCTTCCTTTCCCGTTTCGTGCTCCCTGATCCCTGATCCACAGGCCGCGTGCAACACTGAAAAAGGCCTGAAACCAAACCGCCTTCAGTCACGCTCCGGCGAGTTGCCCTGGACGGCCTTTTGCTCTAATTCAACCTGCAATTCGGCTTTTCTCTTGACGTTTTTTCCAATTCTCTCTACAATTTGGGCAGAAAACATGGAATTGGCATAGGGGCTGAGTTGGGAGTGTGCCATCTCATCGTGGCACAATTTCGACACAACACATACTGAGGAAGCGGATGGACGGGGCTCATGAATCTGCAAAGCCACCTGCTCGTGCCGTAATCACAAATACGGAGTCCGACAATGCGGGAGGTCAGGACGACCGTTCGGACGGGCGGGGGCCTGAAGTTGTGCAATCCAGCCGGCAGGCTGCGTCTGACAGCAGCTTGCTGGAGGTCTTTCACCGGCTGTTTGTAGATTTTTACCGGTCGGTCAGATACTTTTTCTCCAACCGGGGATTCTCCAGCGATGAATGCCTCGATTTGACTCAGGAGACTTTCCTGAAGGCATTCAAGGGCTACAGGGGTTTTCGGGGCGAGGCCAGTGAGAGAACCTGGATTTTTCAAATTGCCACCAACGTATGGCTCAATGAGATCCGACGGCGTCATGCAGCCAAGCGTTCGGCTCAGGAGGTCTCTTTCGAAGAGGCTTTTGATCCCGGCAGGCCGGGGAACCCAAAAGTGGAGATCGAAGACGGGGGGCAGCTAACCAATGTCTTGGCCGATGAGCGTGCCGATATCCTGCGCCAAGCTCTGGAGGACTTGCCGCCCCAAATGCGCCGTTGTATCTTTTTGCGCGTCGATCAAGACTTGAAGTACCGGGAAATCGCTGATCTGATGCAGCTTTCGATCGAAACGGTGAAATCGCATCTGCATCAGGCACGGCAGCGCCTCAAAGAGAGTTTATCTGAGTATTTCGAGGATCCTGACTCCCTGTAAGACGCACAGGGGACAGCAGCGCTGCCTGCGGAGCCTCGAATGCCGCCCTTAATCTGAAGCGATCGGTCCACCGCCTTGAAATCTGGGGGAAGGAGGTGTCGTGGAAAATGCTGCAACAAGGTCTGCCCTTCAAAAGGCGGCCAGCATGCTGGCTGCGGCCCGGAAGGAAGAACTGAAGAACCACCCATCGCCTGACGATCTGGCTGCCTATCACGCCCGGGCGCTGCCACCCAGTCGAATCGACCAAATTCAGCAACACCTGACATACTGCCGCGATTGTTCGCGGGTTGTGATGCAGTTGGCGCCCGAAATCGGCACAGTACGGCAACACTCGCCTATTTCGGGCCAGCACCTTTCCGAAGCCTGGGAACGGTTCGTGCAGCAGGTTGTGTCCGAAAGCAGTGCTCATTGCCCTCCGGCTGAGCCTGGGCTGCCCCGCAGAGGCCGGTCCACACTGGCCGCTATGGCGGCCCTGCTGATCGCGGCTGTCGGTGTGGCAACTTTTTCAATCTGGATTCTGCGAAGTATTCCTCAGCCTGAAGCCAACATCCCCTTGTATATCCTGCACCCTGAAGGGGAGTCCATACGTTCGGAGGCAACACAGCCTGTCTATTTTCCTCACGAGGCCGAAAACTTGATCTTGGAGCTGCAGGATTCCGCCGGCGATCCTTTCTTGCGATATGGCCTGACGATCGAGGCTGAAGAAGAGGGCAGCCGGAAAGTCCTTGCAGAAATGGACAACCTGCTTAGAGGTGAAAGCGGCAAATTTTTAATCCGTCTCCCCCGCAGCTATCTGCCTGTCGGCCGATACCGTCTGAGGCTTAGCGGGCTTGAAGGCAATCAGAAAACGCCCCTGGCCACTTTCCTGCTCCAAATCAAGGATCCGCCAGCCCGGTGAATGGGCCGATGCTACGGGATGAGCTTCGCCCAAAAACAGCAAACCGGATCTCACCCAAAGCCGCAGTCCACTTTTACTTTGCGTTCTTTGCGGCTTTGCGTGAAACTCCGCGACCCCGTTCGGCATCCTCCTGGACTAGCGCTCTTGCGGGTCTTTTCTTTTCTCGGGCTTCTTGCTGGGATCTTCGAAGTCGATCTTGATGCCGACTTCGAATTTTCGGAAGTCGTGGTAAGTGATCAGTTCGTGGATGTGGGCTGAGTTGCCGTTATCGAAGCGCAAGACCTCGTTGGCTTCGCTCCAGACCGGGAACCAGAATTGGCCGTCCACTTTTTGGCGGACGGTGTCGAAGACCGGGAATTTGTTGCCTTTTCGCTCGGGAACAGCCTTGCCGCGGCTCATGACGATCTGCAGATCCTGCTTGTCCACCCAGATCCGGCCCTGGAAATAGCGTTGGCCCTGTTTCATTCGGCGCGGTTGGACGTCGAAAACATAGGTGTCCAATTCGTCGACGCGTTCTTGCTTCAGGTAATCGATTCGATAGTAGGGCAGATCTTCGGTGGTCAGCACGAAGGGCTGAAGCTCAATGGCATTTTGGATGTCGGCCTGGGTGACCCGGATATTCCGCAATTGCCCCCGCTCGCTCAATATGCGTGTCTCCCGCTTGCCTTGGCTGGTGAAATAAACCTCCACTTCGAGTCGGCGTTGAGCAACCACCACCTGGCCGGGCCCCAATTCTTCGAAAAGGATGTGCTGCTTGTAGGTGTACTGCTCCCACACCTGGCGGAATTGGGCCTCCTTGGCGGCGAACTGCAGGATGACGTCGCGGGGCGTGAGCCGACGTTGCGGTTGCCGGCTCCAGTCGCTGCCAACCTGCTGAGCAGCCCACAGCACCAAGAGCAGACAAAGAGCCTTCATGCCGTCCATTTTAAGTTGTCAGTTGTCAGTTGTCAGTTGTCAGCAAGATAGTACCACCTTGGACCTTGGTCACGCAGAGGCGCAGAGACGCAGAGGGGAGAAAAGAAAAGGTTCGCTTTCATTTGCTGTCCCTCTCTTCCTGACTCCTGACTCCCGACTCCTGACTCCCGATCCCTGACTCCTACCGCTTATGAATCGATGCGTTTTTTGAAGGCTTCCCAGGAACCCGGCGCTCGGCTTTCGCGCCACTCGATGTATTCCTGGGCGACGGTTTCCAAGTTTCTGAGGATGTATGGATCCTCGAATTGCTCCCGAAACTCCGGCAAGAGCGATTCGACCCGGGCCCAGACAAAGAGCATTTCTCCCGAATTCTCGAAAAACAGCTCCTTGTCGCTGAAAGCGCCCCGGACGACAAACGAGGCGACCATCTCCCAGTAGGAGATCATCATGCGAAAGGAGGCGTTGGCGGGAGATCCGGGCGGGCAAAGCTCATTGACCTCCTGAAGGGTTTGGGCACGGAACGATTCGGTAAACCAGGCCCGCGCCCGGCGCAGGCGTTCTTCACGGCGTAATTCGTAAAGCTGCAGGATCAGCTGGGCGTCCTGCAAAGCTGTGTTGGACATGTCTCACTCCTTTGATCCGGGTCCGAGCCGGTTGCCTTCCCTAAAGTCGGCTCGGAATGGGGTCGATTTGTAAGTCAGCCGCGGCGGGCTCACCAGAGGATGGTAGCCGATTGCCGCCAGGCGTTGCAGCGGATCCATCAGCTTGCCGTTGAAGGGGTCTTCAGGCGAACGATCCACATGAGCATATCCACGAGCGTTCATGACATCAAGACTTTGATCCTCTCCTACCATCCCGTCATTGCGGTGGAGACTGTGGAAGAAGAACGTGTGCGCAGCCTGCTCAACGAGGTGGGATCGGCCATTGGGATGCCGGTCTTCGAATGGTCCCTGACGCGGGGCTTGACCCGTCGGCCCGATGGAAAAATGATCCACGGGACCAGCGATCCCCAGGCCATGCTGCGCCATCTGGAATGTTTGACCATCGAGGCGGTCTTCTTGCTCAAGGACTTTACGCCGCACCTGCAGCAACCGGCTGTGGCCCGTCAGTTCCGCGAGCTTTGCCAAAAATTCTTCCAGACCCGTTCCACCCTCGTATTGACCGGCGAAGCAGTCCAGGTGCCCGCCGAGGTGGAGCACAAGGTTGCCTTCTACGCCCTCAAGCTGCCCGGAAAAGAAGAGCTGAAGGGAGTTCTGCAGGCCGTCATCCAATCACTGAAGGGCAACCACCGCTTCCGCATTGACCTGCAGCCCGGCGACTTGAACGAATTGCTGCGCGCCATGGGCGGGCTGACCCTCAATCAGGCCCGTCAAGCCGTCGCCTTCTCCATCTTGGAAGACGGCCGGCTCGACAGCACTGACATTGCCCGCGTGCTGGAACGCAAGGCACAGGCCATCAGCGAAGGAGGCCTGCTGGAGTATTTTCCGGTGGCCGACAACCGGACCGAACTGGGCGGTTTCGCAAACTTGAAGCGCTGGCTCGAGCGAGCCGCAGTGGGATTCAGCCCCCAGGCGGAAAAGCTCAATCTGGCGCCGCCGCGCGGCATCATGATTGTCGGTGTGCAGGGGTGCGGAAAGTCTCTGGCCGCCAAGGCCATTGCCCGCCAGTGGCGCATCCCTTTGCTCAAGCTGGACGCCGGGCGGCTTTACGACAAGTACGTAGGCGAATCTGAGAAGAACTTTCGAAAGGCAGCAGCCATGGCTGAATCGATGGCGCCGACAGTGCTGTGGATCGATGAGATCGAAAAGGGATTCGGCGGAGGCGGAGGCGATCAGGACGGCGGGCTGAGCCGACGCCTGCTGGGGTCTTTCTTGACCTGGATGCAGGAAAAGCGCCGCGATGTTTTCGTGGTCGCCACGGCCAACGACCTGTCGGTCCTGCCCCCTGAGTTCTTGCGCAAGGGACGCTTTGACGAAACATTTTTCGTCGATCTGCCGGACGCTGGGGAGCGCGAGGGCATTTTCCGAATCCACCTCAAGCTGCGCCGCCAGCCGGCCGACAGGTTCGACTTGAAGGAATTGGTGTCAGCCAGCCAGGGCTTCAGCGGCGCCGAAATCGAGCAAGCCGTCATCGCGGCGCTCTACCGGGCGTTGCACCGCAAGAGCAGCCTCGATACCGCCTTGCTGCTGGAAGAAATCCGCCAGACCGTTCCCCTGTCCGTTTCCCGCCGTGAAGACATCCGGCAATTGAGGCACTACGCCCAAGACCGATTCGTCAGCGTGAAGTGAAACAGAAACTTTGCGCCAACGATGTTCAACCTTCCACGAAAACCCGTTTTAAATGCTGCGGAATTGCCGTGAGGACTTCGTAAGGGATGGTGCCCAGTTGACGGGCCAGCGAAGCGGCAGACAGTGCGGAGGCTGGTTGGTCGGATATAAGCACCGCTTCGTCACCGGGACAGGCGGCGGGGATTTCGGTCAGGTCGATGGTGGTCAGGTCCATGCTGACCGCTCCGGCAACGGGCGCAAGCTGCCCGCAGACCTCCACCTGTCCTCGATTGGAGTGCAGGCGGCTGTAGCTGTCCGAGTACCCCACGGGCAGGATTCCCAGTCGGCTGGGGCGGCGGGCTGTCCAGGTTCCGCCGTAGCCGCTGCGCTGACCGGCGGGTACACGGTTGATGGCCAGGATGCGGGTCTTCCAACTCAAGGCGGGCTGCACGGGGAGTTGCGCCAGTGACGGGCAGGGAGGGATCCCGTAGAGCACCAAGCCAACTCGGACGGCGTCCAGCCAGGCTTCGGGATAGGCCAGCCCTGCACTGTTGCACAGGTGGCGGCGGCAGCCGATCCCGGAGGTGGCTTGCAGGAACAGATTGGTTTGGAGGCGGGTGAAGTCAGGATCGCAGTCGGCCGATCCGAAGTGGGAAAAGACACCCGCCAACTGACCGCCCAACCGATCCATCCACTGGCCGGCTTCCTGCCAGGACACCCCCAGCCGGGACATTCCCGAATCGATCTTCAGCTCCACCCGGACGTCCGGCGGCACAGGCCGGTCATCGAAGACGGCCGCCCGCAAATGGTGCTCTCGAAAGGCCTCCTCTTGGCCCGGCGAAATCCCTCCCAAGACCAGGATCCGAACCTCGGGCAGCGCCTGTCGCAATGCCACCGCGTCGTCCACCCAGCTCACCGCAAAATCGCGCACTCCGGCCTCGAAGAGGCATCGGGCGCTCCCCACCAATCCATGCCCATAGCCGTTGGCTTTGACCACGGCGATGATGCCGGGAGGCTTCCTCTCGGTGCCCTCTGTGCCTCTGTGGCGCAGCGAACTGCCCAGATACTCGCGCAGCGCTGCCAGATTGGCACGCAGGCGGGGCAAGGAGACTTCGACCCAGCAACGGCTCATTCGATGTCCTGCGCCAGATTCTCGAACTTGGTCCATTGATCGATGAAGGCCAGCTTGAGCGTGCCGGTGGGCCCGTTGCGCTGCTTGCCGATGATGATTTCGGCCACGCCGTCGTCTTCGCCGAATTCGTCGTCTTTCTTGCGATAGAGGTCGGCCCGGTAGATGAACATGACCATGTCGGCGTCCTGCTCGATGGAGCCCGATTCGCGCAGGTCGGAAAGCTGGGGGCGGTGATCGCCCCGCCGCTGCTCGGGGGCGCGGCTGAGCTGCGACAGGGCCATGACGGGGATGTCGAGTTCCTTGGCCAGCATCTTGATGGAACGGCTGATGGCCGAGATCTCCTGCTGGCGGTTTTCCTGGCGGGCCCGCCCCCCTCCCAGCGAGGGGCCGCCCGACATCAATTGCATGTAGTCGACGACCAGCAGGTCCAACCCGTGCCGCGCCTTGAGGCGACGGGATTTGGCCCGCATCTCCACCATGGAAAGCCCCGGCGTGTCGTCGATGTAGATGCGGGCCTGGGCCAGACGGCTCATGGCTCGGGCCAGCGAACTCCAGTCATCACGCGACAGGTAGCCGGAGCGCACCTTGTGGCTGTCCACACGTGCTTCGGCGCAAAGCAATCGTGTGACGAGCTGTTGAGAGGACATTTCCAGGCTGAAGAGCCCGACAATCTTCTGCTCCTGAATGGCGGCGTGCTGTGCGACGTTCAGGGCCAGACTGGTCTTCCCCAGCCCGGGGCGGGCGGCTAAGACGATCATGTCGGAGTTCTGCAGGCCCGAGGTCATATTGTCGAGATCGATGAAGCCGGTCGAGATTCCGGTGATCAGCTCTTTTCGTTCGTAAAGGGACTGGATGTGCTGATAGGTGGCTCCCAGCAGCTCGTCCAGCGGCAGAAATCCGCTCTTGACGCGTTCCTGGCCGATGTCGAAGATGGCCTTTTCGGCGGTCTCCAGCAGGTCCGAGGCGGTTTCTTCGTTGTCGTAGCCGCGCAGCAGCAAGTCGTTGGCGGTGCGGATGAGCCGACGGACCACCGCCTTTTCCTTGACGATCCGAGCATATTGCTCGACGCTGGAAAGATGAGGCGTCCCATGCATCAGCTCGGCGATGTAGGCGGCGCCGCCCACCGAATCCAACTCCTGAGCCCGGTTGAGTTCCTCGCACAGGGTGATGCTGTCGATGGGGCGCGATTCGCCCGCAAGGCCGCCCATGACGGTGAAGATCTTGCGGTGTCCCTGATGGTAAAAGTCGTCTCGAGAGATGACCTCGGCGGCCTGATCGAAAAGGGAGCTTTCCAGCAGGATGGCGCCAAGCATGGCCCGCTCCGCCTCCAGGCTGTGAGGGAGGGTTTTTTCAACAGTGGCGGCGCTGCTGGTGCTCATCCTTTTGGGGCAGTATAAGGGAATCCGGACTCAGAGGGGAAGCCCGCGCTTGGAGCGAAACGGCTGAGTGGGCTTGCGAACAATGAGCGCGATGGATTTGCGATAAGGCGTGCAAAAAGGTCGGATTATTTTTCGGCTTCTTCGGCGGGCTTTGAGTCCTGGTCGCCGCTTTCCTGGGTGCCCGGCTCTTCGATCGGCGCCTCTTCTGGGGCCGGTTCAGCTTCGAGGGTCTCCTCTTCGGGCACCGCGCTTTCTATGGCTTCGACGATCTCGGAGGCCTCCGGAGCCGCCTCGGCGTCGTCGCCTGCTTCTTCTTCAGGCGCGAACGTTTCGGTGACGGTTCGGCCCTCGGGATTCAGGCCCAGCTCTTTGACCTTGTCGTTGAGAGCGGAAACGATTTGGTCGCTTTCCTGATCCTTGCGCTTGACCCGCTTGATCGACTCGTCTCCTTCAATCAGCACCGAGACCAGCAACAGAGCCTGCACTTCGCTGTGGGTACGCACGGCCACTTGATAGTTTCCGATGCTCTTGAGGGGATGGTCGAGAATCAGCTTGCGGCGGTCCAGGCGGATCCCTTCCTGCTTGAGCAGTTCCACGATGTCCTTGGCAGTCACCGAACCGAACAAAGTGCCGCTTTCGCCCGACTTGCGGCTCACCAGCAAGTGCAGCTGGCTCAGCTCGTCGGCCAGCATCTGGGCCTCTTCAAAGAAGCGGGCCTCTTTTTTGGCCATGGCCAGCCGCTGCTGCTCAATGGTCTTCAGGTTGCCCTTGGTGGCAACGATGGCCAGCCCCTTGGGAACCAGGTAGTTGCGGCCATACCCCTTGGCCACTTCGACCAGTTCGCCCCGTTTGCCTAGCCCGTAAACGTCGTCTATCAGGATGAGTTGCATAGCTGATCAGGCTGTAGGCTGCAGGTTGCAGGCTGTAGCGATTGGTGAACTTCTCCCAATCTTCCTCGAGCCTAAAGCCTGCGGCCTGCAGCCTTCCTCCTAGTCGCTGGTATATGGAATCAAAGCCAGATGCCGGGCGCGGCGGATGGCCAGGCTCAGCTTGCGCTGGTGCGTGGCGCAGACGCCGGAAATTCGCCGCGGCATGACCTTGGACCGTTCTGGGATGTATTGCGACAAGATCCTGACGTCTTTGTAGTCGATGTGGTCCACCTTGTCGGCACAGAACTTGCAAAATTTTCGTCGTCTAGCCAT
>JANQFM010000022.1 GCA_028277865.1 Acidobacteriota bacterium | reverse complement strand
ATCCCAACCGGGACGCCGTAAAGCCCTTTCAAAGCCAAGGCGATTTCGGCCAAATCGGCATTGCCGGCCCGTTCGCCCATCCCGTTGATGGTCCCCTGGATCCATCCGGCGCCGGCTCGTACTGCCGCGACTGCCGAAGCGGTAGCCAGCCCGAAGTCGTTGTGTCCGTGAAAGTGAAGGCCGATCTGCGGACCCAGCCATTGGCGTACCCGACCGACCAGGAATTCCACCGCTTCAGGCCCGCAAGCGCCGATGGTGTCCACCACCGCAACTTCGCGGGCGCCGGCCCTGACTCCCGTTTCGTAGGCCTCTCGGAGGAAGTCCAGATCGGTACGGGTGCCGTCGACGGGGAAGAAGCAGACCGTCATGCCGTGTTGGGTGGCGTGGGCAACGGCCCGGCGGGCGCGATCCAACACCTTCTGGCGGCTGAGGCCATAAGCCTCAAGCTTGATGTCGCTGGTGGGGATTTCGATGATCGTGAAGCGGACTCCCATTTCGATCAGGATGTCCAGATCTTCCACCACAGCCCGAGAGAATCCCCAGATCTCGGCCTTCAAGCCATCAGCCAGGATGGCGGCGAAGGCCTGCTTGTCTTCCTCTGAAACGCGCGGGAATCCTGCCTCGATGCGTCCGATGCCCAGCCGGTCGAGCAGGCGGGCGATCTTCAGTTTTTCCTGGGGCGTGAAAACGACTCCCACCGTTTGCTCGCCATCGCGCAAAGTAGTGTCGTAAAAGCCCACCGGCGGCAGGTCGCGAAAAGGATTTCGAATCTGGGGAAGGGAGTTGAGCTGGCTGACCCAAAACTTGGACATGGAATCACGGTAACATGGTGCAGAGGTTTCGCGCCAAGACGCAAAGAACGCGAAGCACGTATTCATGGAGACTTGGCGAACTTGGCGTCTTGGCGCGAAACTCAACGCCTCCTGTGACGCCTGCGACCACGCTTCTTCTTCGGGCGGGGCTGTTGGCCTGGAGGCTTGCTGGGCTGGTCGCCGGCGGTCCAGCCGGGAGGGGCGTGGAGGGTCTTTTGGTAGTAGTCGTCCAGCAGCATGGCAATCACTTGCAGTTCGTCGTCCTCTTCGCCCAGGCTGCGGGCCAAGCGGATCATACGCTGCATGCGTTCTTGCTGAACTTGATCGCGGGAGCGCAGTTCGCTTTCCAGCATGACCGTGAGTCGTTCTGAAACGATCTTCTCGACGTCCTCATCGCTGGGCAATTCGCGGCTGAGCATGGGAACCTTGAGTTGCTCCGAGGCCTTTTTCAGCTTCATCTCTTCGGCATGCCCCACCAGCGAGATGGCCGTGCCCACCGCCCCGGCTCTTCCTGTCCGGCCGGCCCGGTGGATGTAGGACTCGATCTCTTCGGGGAATTCGTAAAGGAAGACATGGGAAAGCTGGTGGATGTCGATGCCCCGCGCCGCCACGTCGGTGGCCACCAAAAAGCGCAGTTTCTTGTCGCGCAGGCTGGCCAGCACCCGTTCGCGGGCCTTCTGGCTGAGGTCTGAAGTGAGCAGGTCGGCGTGGTATCCGAAACGCTGCAGTATCTGTGAGACGTATTCGACCTGGGCCTTGGTGTTGCAGAAGATGAGGGCTGATTCGGGGTTCTCCATCTCGATCAGGCGGATCAAGGCCCGGTCCTTTTCCATGGGAGACATCACGCAATAGGAGTGGTCGGTGTCCACCACGTGCAAAGTGTCTCCGCTCAAGTTAAGCCGTTCCGGATTGTTGAGGAATGTCTCGGCCAAGCTGATCACGCTGGGCGGGTAGGTGGCTGAAAACATCGAGTTGATGCGCCGACGGGGCAGGAAGCCGCGCAGGCGCTGCATGTCAGGGTAAAACCCCATCGACATCATGCGGTCCGCCTCGTCGAACACCAGCATGGAGAGGCTTCGCAACGACAAGACTTCCCGCATCAGGTGATCCAGGATGCGCCCTGGCGTTCCCACCACAAGCTGGGCGCCCTGCTTGAGACCCCGGATCTGGGGCCCATAGGCCACGCCGCCGTAGACCACTACTGAACGGAGGCCGGATTGAGCGAATAGCTTGTCCGCTTCTCCGCCCACCTGTCGGGCCAACTCGCGGGTGGGAACCAGCACCAGCGCCTGAACGGCCTTCTTGGCCGGGTTGATGCGGTGCATGATGGGCAGCAAAAAGGCGCCCGTCTTGCCGCTGCCGGTGCGCGACTGCACCATCAGGTCGCGGCCCTCCATTAAATAGGGAATGGCGCGTCTTTGGACAGGCATCAAACTGTCCCAGCCGGCATTGCGGACAGCGGCTTGCAGCTGTTCAGGGAGTTGCTCCAGTCCGATTTCGGCAATCTCCTCCTCCTGATTCTCGCAGACGGGGGCGGCGCCGGCCTCATTTTCATTCGATATAGGTTCTTCCAGTTGTTCTTGAACTTTTTCGATCATAGATTCATTCGCTCTCGGTCATTCGTCTGAGCCTGCATTTCGGGAAGGCCTAGACAGCTTGCCGATCTCCTTGAGGGAAGGGGAGGTCGCTCCGGGTAAGGGCCCTGTTTGCGGGCGATTGACGGCGGACATCGAAAGCCCTTCCCATAAGCGGGAGGCTGTTAGGCTCTGCAGGCCGTCCTTCGAATGGTAAACAGCAGGTGATACTAAAGTCAAGCGAGGGAGGCTCCGGACGAGGCTGAAGGTGCGGCAGAGCAGTTCTGAGCACTCCCACCGGTAGACGGCTTGGTCCAAGTGGACAGGCTGGATATCAATGCTGGAGTGATTGCCAATGCGTCCAAGCCGGGAGAATTCTGCGCTGAGTCGCTGCTGGTTGGTGCCAAGCAGGTGGTGCCGGTTGCTGTTTTAAGCGGTGTCTTTGAGCTCCGTAACACTAATAGATCCCTCCTAATTCGTTTCATCCCTCACAGGTCGCGGCTTGCGGATTTGGGTGAAATCTGTTCTGGTCATGGCCTCGCAGTGTGGCAACGGCTGTGCTAATCTACCCAGCGTTTTGATCTCAGGTGTCGCCCGGCGGACGCCGCATCGACTGGGAATGGCATGTATCCGGCAGCATTTCGTTATCATCGGGCCCATTCGCTTCAGGAAGCGATTTCGATGCTCTCTCAGCTAGGAGAAGAGGCTAAGCTCCTAGCAGGCGGGCAGAGCCTGATTCCCCTGATGAAGCTGCGCTTGGCCCAGCCCAGCGACTTGGTGGACCTCAATTTCATCTCCGGATTGGACACCGTCGACAAGGGCAGCGACGAGATTGCCGTCGGCGCCCTGGCGCGCCACTCGGATGTGGCCGACTCCGACGTGAGCGGCCAAGTGCCGATCCTGCGGGATTGCGCTTCCGGCATTGCCGACATTCAGGTGCGCAACCGGGGCACCGTGGCCGGATCGCTGGCCGAAGCCGATCCCAGCGGTGACTGGACACCTGTGCTGCTGACTTTGGACGCTCAGCTGCACTGCCTGGGTTCGCAAGGCTCGCGAATGATCGCCTTGGAGGACTTCATCGAGGACGCCTATTCCACCGTCCTGCAGCCTGCCGAGGTCATCCGGCGGGTGCGGATTCCAATTCCGCCTGCAGGCAGCGGCGGCGCCTACTTGGCTTTCAAGCGCAGCGCACAGGTCTACGCCACCGCCAGTGCAGCAGTGCAGCTGCAGCTGCAGCTGCAAGATGAGACTTGCCGGCAAGTCCGCATTGCACTGGGATGCGTGGGGCTGACCGCCGCTCGCGCCACACAGGCCGAGGACTTCTTGAGCGGCAAGCATCCTTCTGCGGAGAACCTGGCCTCGGCTGCCGAAGCAGCCGTCGAGGACGCACAGCCGGTCTCGGATGTGAAGGGTTCGGCTGCCTACAAGAAGACCCTGCTGCGGGCACTGGTGCGCCGGGCCGCAGAAAGAGCTGTGCGAAGAGCCCGCGGAGAGCAGCTGGAAGGGGGGCATGAGTATGTCTGAGGCCATCCCAACTGTGCCGATCGAAGTCAAGATCAATGGAGAGGCCTGCCGCGACAAAGTCGAGCCCCGCACCCTTCTGGTCGACTTTATCCGCCAGCAAGCCTGCCTGACGGGAACTCACGTCGGCTGCGAGACCACCTACTGCGGAGCCTGCACCGTGCTGCTCAACGGACGAAGCGTCAAGTCCTGCACCGTCTTCGCCGTTCAGGCGGATCAGGGCGAGGTCCAAACCGTCGAAGGGCTGGAGCAGGATGGGCAACTCCATCCTCTTCAAAAGGCTTTTTCTCGAGAGCACGCCCTGCAGTGCGGCTACTGCACCCCGGGATTGCTCATGTCGGCGCTTCACCTGCTGCAGCGCAATCCCTGTCCATCACAATCCGAGATCCGAAAGGGGATTGCCGGCAATTTGTGCCGTTGCACTGGATATCAGAACATCATTTCCGCCATCGAAAAGGCCGCGCAGGAAATGGGTGGACGGAAAACGGCTGAGGAGTGACATGGCGATTCGATTTGAGGGCGACTTCGAGGTGAAGCGTTCAGCGCAGGACACCTTCGACTTTCTGTCCGATCCTGAGAAGTTCGCCCCCTTGCTGCCCGGCTTTGAAGAGGTCGAGGGGGACGGCGAGGGCAACTGGACCTTGAAGGTCAAGGTGGGGGTTTCCCAAATCAAGGGAACGACCACTGTCAAGCTGCACCGGGAAGGCAGTCAATCTCCTAAACACGCTCACTACAGCGGGAAGGGAAAGCTGGC
>JANQFM010001052.1 GCA_028277865.1 Acidobacteriota bacterium | reverse complement strand
TGATCTGGAGATTCGATTGGCCCTGGAAGGGCGTTGGATATTAGCCGGTGGTCAGCCGCCTCGGGCGGCGCAGCCACCGGAGAGCGCCCCAAGAATCCCCTGCCGGGCGCGAAATGAGGTAAGCATTCGATTAACCTGTGGGAGGAATTGAATCGAGTAGCTTCTCTGGGCCGCCGCCGGGCCTGCCCCGGCAAAGCCCACGACTGGAAAGCTAGAATCGGTGAAGCCAGAGAATAGCGCATCCCCTCCCCTCCTTCGGGGCGGCACGCCGCCCCGAAGGAGGGAAGGGGATGCGCAGAGACCGCGATGAGGTTGCTGGCTCGCGGCCTAGCCATTCAGTCATCGCTCCGCCGGGGCGGGAGATGAGGGTGCGGCAGTCCCGGTGGCTTCGCCGCAGACGGCTTCACCACCGGCTAATATCCGGGGCCCCCTCCGGGGCCGGTTTAGGGAGGCGGATCGCTTCTTGACAGTTTTGTGAACTTCTTGCGGGCCTAGCCCAGGCTAGCTGCCTGGGTTCTCCGAGTTGTACATCGGAGGCCAATTTGATCTCTTTTTAAAAAAACCGCGAAAAAGTTTCGTAGATTGACCCAGTTGAAGCGTTTTAGATAGAGGAGCCCTTATTTCAGGCGAGTTCAACAACGATGAATGATTCCGATGCTCGGACCGGTGACTTGCGATATGCTAACAACGAACAAGCGACCGGATTCAATGCAACCATGGAGGCTGTCATGGGACACCGGATGAGCGTCGACAGGCCGACCCGAGAGATGTCGTTCGAGGAGTGGCTGAAGCTCGACCTCGAGGACGCTCGGACAGAGTGGGTCGGCGGAAAGGCGGTCTTCTACCCCTTGACGAACGAGCGGCACCAGGATCTGACCCGCTTCCTATGGGCCTTGCTGTCTTTTTTCGTCGAGGCGCAGGGACGCTTGGGGCGGCTTTTTGCCGACAGCTTCGCCATGCGCAGCGGATCCCGCGCCAATGCGCGCTGCCCCGACCTGGTCTTCGTTCACCACGACCATCTGGATCGCGTCAAGGACACCTATCTGAATGGCCCCGCCGATCTGGTTGTCGAAATCATCAGCACCGACAGCGCCCGCCGCGACCGCGTAGAGAAACTTGCCGAGTACGAGGCTGATGGGATCCAGGAGTACTGGATTATCGACCCGTTGGCCAAGAGAGCCAGTTTCTATGTGCGCGGCAAAGCCAACCGTTTCCAGGCTGTCTTGCTGGACGGCGGTATCTTCCACAGCCGCGTATTGCCCGGCCTGTGGCTCAAGGTCGACTGGCTGTGGCAAGAGCCCCTTCCCCTCCTGATGGACGTGCTGCACCAATGGGAGTTGGTGTGATCATTGTTTGCTCGGCTCTGATGCCCCTTGAGCCATTCGAAGCTTCCAAACGGATGCAATGACAGAAAAAGCACTCCAGGGAGTCTCGCGCAAAGACGCAAAGGCGCTAAGAGATGAATCGTCAGAATCCGCTCCAGGCTCTGCCGGTCTTCAGCCTCCGGTTTCCCGACTCATGCCCTGAAGCGTCGGCCACTGGACCAAGGATGTGCTTTCTTCATGGTGTTCTCCTCTCTGCTATCATCCCTTTATGAAAGCCTGGCCCGATGTGGCAGAGATTCTTCTCGAGGAAGGGACGGTTCAAAATCGCGTGGCTGAGATGGGGAGGCGAATCTCCCAGGACTACAAGGGCCGCAAGCCTTTGTTCGTTTGCGTCCTGAGGGGGGCAGCGCTTTTCTGCTCGGATCTGATCCGCCATGTCGACCTGCCCCTGCGCCTGGATTTCATCGCCGTATCCAGCTATGGCGCGTCCACCACAAGTTCCGGAGAGGTCCGCATCATCAAGGACTTGGAAAGCGGCATCGAAGGGGGCGACGTCATCCTGGTCGAAGACATCGTCGACACCGGGCTGACCCTCAGCTACTTGGTCCAAAACCTTCAAAACCGTGAACCCGCTTCGCTGAAGGTCTGCACCCTGCTTTCCAAGCCCGACAGGAGGCTGGTGGACGTAAAGGTCGACTATGTCGGCTTCGACATCCCGGACGAGTTCGTGGTCGGATACGGGCTCGACTTCAATCAACGCTTCCGCAACCTCCCCTACATCGGCGTCTACAACAGCAAGCCGGAAGACGGATAGCGGAAGGCGGGGATCCGGGGCTCCCAGCTGCAGGACGAAACGCTCCATAGGGCAAGGCCTCGGCGGCAGCCTGATTTGCTTGCAGATCCGGGTCTATGCTACCTTCCACGAGGCGGTTAGACATTTTTGATGGCAGCTTCCGATACGGGCGGGCTGGGGCGGCAATTCCTCTGAAATCCCAGTGGCAGCAAACTGGCCAATCGCGGAAGGGGCCATACCCCTCTGGAGAAAGAATGGCTCGACGACCTTACCGGCCGGGACGGCCCCGGCCCAAGAAAAAGAAAAAGCGGCACAGAGGCCAAGCCGATAAGACACGCCGCCCCCGCGAGCCCAAAAGCGAGGCTATCGAAGTCACCGGCACCGTCGTCGAACCGCTTCCCAACGCCATGTTCCGGGTGGAACTCGAGAACGGTCACATCGTGCTGGCTCACATCTCGGGAAAAATGCGCCGTCACTTCATCCGCATCCTTCAAGGCGACCGCGTCTCAGTGGAGCTGTCACCCTACGACCTCACCCGCGGTCGACTCGTTTACCGCTACAAATAGACATCCGGCTGCTGTCAGAATTGTGCATTCTGCAGACCTTGGTCACGCAGAGGCGCAGAGACGCAAGAGGGGCAGTCGGCAGTCGGCAGTCGGCAGTCAAGAGGGGTGCCTGATCAGGCTGATACGCGGGAACTTGCACCCCTCTGATCCTATCGACTGCAGAGGCGATAAGCAGATCTGTTGGACTCTGTCTCCCTGTGCTTTACCTTGGACCTTGGACTTTGGACTTTGGACATTGGACTTTGGACTTTGGATCTCGGACTCACCCTTCCTGCGGGCTGCGGCTGAGGCGTTCCAGTCCCAGGTTGGCCTGAAAGGCAAAGTGCAAGAAGGCATGGTAGCTGCCGGATTGGATGGGAGCGCCCGTAACAGCATTGTCAGCGTAGAAGAACCCGATGACGTTGCTGCCGGCATGAATGGGGCTGATCGCAAAGGAGTGGACATTGCCGCTTTCCTTCAGGACATCGGGAATCAGTTTGCGGAAGCCCAGGCGGTCGACGCTTTCCACCAAGTAGGGCTTTCGGTCGGCATAGACTTTGGCGAAGATGTTGTCCTGGGGCTGATTGGGAAGATCCAGGCGGGCAGCGAAATGACGCGTGCCCGGCCCGACGCCGTAGCGTCCCTGAAAGCGGCTGCGTTCCGGATTGCAAAGGACCAATAGGACGCGCTCGAACCCGATCCCCTTTTGAATCCCCTCCAGGATGATGGCCAAAAGGCCGTTGAGGTCGGAGTCGTTCATCATACGCCAGGTGATCTTGCGCAAATACTCCAGCTGCAGGCTTTCTTGATGAGCAGAACTCGGTTTGGGGCGCCCTTGCTTTACGGGCTGCGAGGAGCCATCTGTCCGGCTGGATGCCGGTCGGCCATCGGCCAGGAACTGGGCCAAGCTCCTTTCCAGGCGCCGGACCAGGCGCTGACGGTCAGAATCGGAACCCTGCCGACTCTCCGCCGCTTCCTTGGGGCTGAAAACGGAGGCGGGCATCTCGAAGGAATGGACCATCCGGCAAGCCTTCTGATAGGCATCCTCGATGATCTTCAAACCAGCCGTTTGCCGGATGTTCATGCCCACGTCCAGCCGCGTCATCCAGTAGTCGAAGTCTCTGCTGGACGCATTTTGAGAAAAGAGGTTCTCGGTGATTCGGTTGGAGAGGTAGGCTGCCCACAGCATCTGCTCGCGTGGGTTGGTTGCCCGCCTGGAAACCGCCTCGCGGTTCAACTCGATGCTCTCGGTGACCGTTTTGGGCAGCTTCCACTGCTGCGCCAGGCTGACACCGATTTCCGAGCAGGAACCGCCCAGCAACTCCCGTTCCGTCTCCTCGGCGTCCTTCCCCTCCTCATCAACTTGCCTGCGGATCTCCAGGTAGGCTTCGGGCAGGTAGTAGGCCACCGAAATCCTGCCCAGGTTGTGCAGCAATGAGGCCACGAAAACCTCTTCCGGGCAGGGATGGCGCAAGCGCTCGGCCAACTCCTGCCCCAGCACTGCCGCAGCGAAGGCATCCGCCACCAGGCGTTTCATATCGATTTTTGGATGGTGCCTTTCAAACATCTCGACGAAGCCCAAACTCAGGCTGATTTGGCGGATCATGTCCAAGCCAAGCAGGACAACGGCCTTTGAGATGGTCCCGATCGGCTCCTGCCCGCGGTTGAAATAGGCGGCGTTGGCCACCTTGAGGACTTTGGCGGCAAAACCGGTGTCGTGAAGAATAATGCTCGCCACATCCGAAGCTCCCGACTCGCTGTTTTCAGAAGCTTTCAGGATTTGGGCGCCGTTTCGGCGGATGATGGGCAGATCCCCCCGTTCCTGCAGACGCTTGTACAGTATTTCCTGGGCTTCGGATTGGGGAACCGCAGTCGACTCGGGCATAACAACTCAAGAATTTTATCGGCATCAGTGGGGCGAGGCTTAACCCCAATACTGCTCACTTAAGGGGAATTGTGCTGGAAGCAATGGAGGCCACGTGCCGGGCTTGTACCGGTCGGGCCGTGTTGAGTGACCAGACCCGTTTCAATAAACGCTATCGCCACCACGGAGCTTGACTCCGTGGAGCGATGTTTCCTGGTTACGATCCCGATTTCCGTCAAGTGCTCCCAGCCCAGGCAGCTGCCCTGAAACAGGAAGCTTCTGCGGGCACTTGCTGAGGAAACATCGCCCCGCCGAGGCAAGCTCGGGGGTGGCGCATCATGCCTTTTGCCCGGTGCTGGTTTCCAAACAGGACCCGACCGGGACAAGCCCGGCACGTGGCCATATATCCTCCGCGCCAGTTTTTTTCCTTAACGCGGATTTCTCACGGTTTGCCTGCCGCGGAGCCGCAATCATCCGCACCGACCGCGTCGGGCAGTTCGATGTCGATGCTGCGCAAGCGGGGCGCCAGACAGGCCAGCACAGAGGCCAGGCTGACGGCCAGGCCGACAAGGACGAACATCAAACCGATGCCGCGTCCCGGTCCCACACCCAAGATGCGGCCGATGGGCTCCGCCAGCGGCCCTCCCTCCTGCATCAGAGGGCGAAAGAAATAGTCGGCCAACGGTCCGGCGGCCAAGTAGGCGGGCGGCTCCACGCTGCCCAACACGGTCGTTCGCAGGGCTGTGACCCGCCCTTGCAAAGCGGGCGGCACCTTTGCGCGCCAGATCGCCTGGCTGTTCGCCTTCATGACCGGAAAAAGGAAGAGGACTACGGAAAAGGCGGCGGCGGTCAGGGGGATTGAAGGCCGCAAGCCGACACAGGCGAGGCTGACACCAAACAAGGCGCCGCTGCCCAGAACAGAAAAGATCTTGCGCTGGGCGCCCTTGGCCACGCTCATGAACAGGCTTCCAGCCAGCATGCCCAGGCCGCCCGCCGATACGACGCTGCCGGCGGCTGAGGATGTACTGTATGAGAGCACCATGGGCACCAGCAAAATGGTGACCCACCGGAGCGCGATGTTGATTCCTGCGAAGTAAATGAGCAGCCCTTGCAGCCCGGTGTGCTGCCTTATGAAGCGCCAGCCTTGCAAGGCCTGCCTCATCAGTCCTTCACCGCCGTCGGGCCTGTCCGAGGGGGGAGGTGCGGGCAGCCGGATGCCGAGCAGGGTGGCCAGGGCGAAAAAGTAGGTGGCCAGGTCAATGCACAGGATTCCCTGCAGGCCGATGGGCTGCAGGAGAAACCCTGCCATCAACGGCGCCGAGATGTTGGAAATGGCCGGCCCCAAGCTCAATAAGCCGCCTACGCGGCTGAAGTGCCGCTTGGGGATGAGCAAGGTGATCGAGGCGTCATAAGCAGGCCACTGAAAGGCGGCGCAGAGTGAACCGAAAGCGATTACAGGGTACAGGTGCCACAATTCAAGGCTTCCGCTGCTCACCAGCAGGAGGAGAGTCAAGCTGCCCAGTGCTGCTCCTGAATCGGCGGCGATCATGAGCTTGCGCCGGTCGAAACGGTCGGCCACTGCGCCGGCCAAGGGACCGCTCAGCAAGGCAGGCAGTGAAGCCGCCAAAGCAATCGTGGCAAACAGCGTGGCGGAACGGGTTTGCTGATAGACCCAGATCCCAATGGCGAAGGCCGAGAGGCCGGAACCGACCGTCGAAACCAGCTGGCCGGCCCAGACCAGGGCAAAGGTCCGCATAGGCGCTCCTGCGATTCACACCGACCGATCCGGCTCACGGCTGACAGCAAGGCTCATTCGGTCTTGAGCGTTACGACCGGATCTACCCTGGAAGCCCTCAAGGCGGGAAAAAGAACCCCTAAGAGAATGACCAATGCGAGCAGCGTCGGGATGGCCACAAAGGTCGCCGGATCGTCAGGGCTGACGCCGAAAAGAAGGCCCGAGAGGGTGCGCGTCAGGCCTAGGGCGGCCACCACCCCAAGGGCGATGCCCAGCAGGCAAAGACGCAGCCCATCACCCAGCACCATCCTCAGTACGTCAGTCTTGCGGGCGCCCAGGGCCATGCGGATGCCGATCTCGCGGTCCCTCTGCCGGACGCCGTATGAAACCACCCCGTAGATCCCGATAACGGCCAGAAGGAGAGCTGCGGCGGCAAAGGCGCTCATCACCTGGGCCGTGGAACGCTCCGCGGTGATCCTTTGGGCTCGCCGCGCCTGCAGGGTGGCTACGTTAAAGACCGGAATCTCCCGGTCAAGCTGCCGGATTTGGCGGCGCAGCCGGGCTGCTGGATTGGCGGTTGTGTTGCCGGTGCGCACGATCAGCCCCAGGCGTCCTGTGGGCGCTTGGGCCAAAGGCAGGTAGACATCGGGATTGGGCGAAGCTTCGCGCAAGTCGTCGTGAACCACATCGCCCACGATGCCGACCACCGTCAGCCAGGGATTGTCGCCGCTTTTGCCGTCCATTCGGATCCGTCTCCCCAGTGCATTGCCGGCAGGCCAGTAACGCTCAGCCAAAGTCTTGGAAATAACCGCCACCAAAGGAGCGTCAGCCGTATCCTGCCACTGGAAGCCCCGCCCTCCCAGCAGTGGTATCTGCATGGCGGCCAGGTAGCCCGGTGTGATGCGATGCTGGAAGATGCCGATGAACTCCCCCTCCTTTTTGGGTCGCCCCTCAATGACCACAACGTCCCGAATCCATCTTCTGCTGAAAAAGAGGTAGCTGGTCAAGGCGGCGGACTCGACCTCTGGAAGGCTTTCGGACTGCTCGATCACTTGCCTCCACAATTGGGCCTGTTCCTCCCGGGAATACTTCTGGCGAGGCAACTCGAACTCCAAGCTCAGCAGCTGCTGGGAGCGGAAGCCGAGTTCGACGCTCTGAATGTTGTCGAGGCTTTGCAGCACCAGGACCGCCGCAATGAGCAGCATCGTGGCCAATCCAACCTCCAAACCCGCAAAAATGCGGCTTAAGCGCGAAGTCGAGGCCGATCGTGTCCGAGCTCGTCCGGCTTCCTGAAGTGCCCTGGCTGTGTCGAAGCGGGAAGATGCCAGGGCCGGAACGGCGCCGAAGAGCGCTCCGGCGCCAAGCGAGAGCGTCAAAGTGACGATCAACGCCTTTTCATCCATCGCGGCCTGGACAAAGCCGGGCAATCCGCTCAGCAGGAAACCGGCCAGGGGGCGGGAAATAAACCAGGCCAGAACAAGCCCCCCGGCGCCGCCCAACAGAGCCAAAAGGAGGCTTTCAGCCAGCATCTGCCTAAAGAGGTCGCTGTTGCGGGCGCCCAGCGCCAACCGGACGGCGAGTTCGCCTTTGCGTGAAGCAGAGCGGGCCAGGAACAGGTTGGCCAAGTTGACGCAGGTCAGCACAAGCACCAGGGCGATGGCGGCCTGCAGGAGAAGAAGTTGCGGACGGTGATCGCCCAACAGGAATTCTTGGGCGGAGATGACCCGCACACCCCGGCCTTTGTTCAGGACGGGGTGAGCTTCTTCGACGCCTGCTGCGATAGCGGTCATCTCCTGCTGGGCGCTCTGCAAAGTGGCGCCCGGCCGCAACTTCCCCAAGACTTGGTGCCAACGAAGGTTGCGCATTTGCAGGAAGTCGTATTGGGTCAGGTGGGTTCGTACACGGTTGACCACGGGCAATGGGATCCAGATCTTGGCATCTGACACGAAACCGTCAAAACCGGGCGGCAGGACGCCCGCCAGAACGAAGCTTTTGCCGTTCAGCTGCAGGTGCCCGCCGATCACTGATTCATCGCCGCCGAACCGGCTTTGCCAGAAATCGTGGCTGAGCAATGCCACCAATCGGCTTTCCTGCTCGCTGGAAAAGGTTGCGCCATGCAGCGCCGAAACGCCCAGGACCCGAAAGTACTCCGCTGTGACCATTTCACTGTCGACATGCTCGGTCCCCTCGTTGTCCGTCAATGCCAAGGTGGTTCCGCCCACCGCAGCCATTTCTTCGAACTCACGGCTCCCCTCGCGCCAGTCGCGAAAGTCCGGGAAGGAAACCGAGAGGGGATTGCCGGTATTCAAGTCCGCGGTTTGCAGCACAGCCAGCCGTTCTGAGTCCCGGTAGGGCAGGGAACCGAGGAGAACGGTCTGGATCACACTAAAAACAGCTATGTTGGCTCCGATGCCGATGGTCAACCCAGAAACCACCAGCAGTGCGAAGCCTTTGTGAATCGTGAGATTGCGCCAGGCAAAACGAAAGTATTTTGAAAGGAATGCGCTTTCCATCAAAGACACCTCCTTTGCCAAGCTAGCGCATTCAGCAGCTGCGATCAACAGGAGATCGCTGCCTGCTGATCGATGGCGGAGGGGCGTTTCCCTGGTGACGGAAGAGGCCGGATCAAGGAGGCGGTGCGACGCTTGCATTGCCATCTCAGCCGCAGGTAGGACTTCAGCTGCTCTTGAGCCGGCATGCTGGGGGTATTCAAGGTGGGGGCCGTCAGGCTATAGCGGGTGGGATGATCCTCTCCCAGCAGCTCGATGCCCAATTCATCCATCTGCTTCTCCAGCGGAGTGCCGGGATAGATGCTCAGAAAGTTGAAGCCGCAGGGGACGGCGGGGTAGTCTCCGACTAAGGAAATGATCTTGTCGATGGTCTGGCAGCTTTCACCCGGCAATCCCAGAATGAAGTTCAGCTGCGGCCCCATGTCGTGCTCCAGCATGTAGGCAATCTTCTCCCGGAAACCCAGCAAGCTTCGCTTTCCCTTGCCGAATCGGTTCTGAACATCGATGTCGCCGCTTTCGACACCGAAGAGGATATTGCGGCAACCGGCACGGTGCAAAGAGGCAAGCAGCTCCATGTCGAGGCAGTCCAGGCGGGTGTTGCACCCCCACTCCAGTTCGGAGTGGAAGGGGAGATTTTCGATGGCATTGCACATTTCCAAGGAACGCTTTCGGTTCACCGTAAAGATGTCGTCGTCGAAAGTGAACTTCTTCAGGCCATGCTTTTCCCAGTAGAATGTGATTTCGGCCATTACCGAGGCCACGCTGCGGTAGCGCACTCGGCGCCCTGTAAAGGTGGCTGTCGAGCAGAAACTGCAAGTGAAAGGGCATCCGCGCGACGACATCAGGCGGGCCGTGTCGATCGTGTAGTCCGAAGCGTTGAGCAGTCCTTCGAAAAGGTCGGGAACCTGCAGGCTGTCCAGGTCCGGGACTCCCCGGCACCATCCCGAACTGATCGCTTCACCGGAGGCCGAACGCCAGGCCAGGCCTGGGATTTCCGTCAAGTCGCTGTCGAGCATTCCGCCTTGCAGAACCCGCTCCACGAAAAGCGGGAATGGGATCTCACCCTCGCCCCGCACGATGGCATCGATGAAGGGATAGCGGTCCAGCATGGCCTGCCACTCGTAGGAAGCGTGAGGTCCGCCGATGACCACCAGGCAATCGGGGAAAATCGTCTTTGCCAGGCGCGCCACCAAGAGCGCCGTTTCGATAGTGGCGGAAACTGCGGTGATCCCCACCACGCGGGGATTGAGGTGCGAGGTCGCGTCTGCGAAATAGCCGGCCTGGGCGGCGCGGGTTTCGGTGGAGGAGCTGACGGAACGGAGGTCGAGGATGTGCGCGGCGGGAAGGCCCTGCCGCTTCAGGGCGGCCGACAGGTAGCAAAGGGCCATGGCCGGGCCATTGGCGCCGGCCTGGCGTTCCGCGGCCGCCGGTGGATCGACCAGCAGCACTCGGCCCTGATCATCCCGCTTGGCCGCGAACAAGCCGATTCGCTCCAGGGACTCGATCCGTCTCCGAAAGTCGGGGGGAGTGCCGCTTCCCAGGGAGGGGACATCGAGTGCCTGGCAAGCCTGGATCAATTCGGGCTTGGAGTCGAATGACTCAATAATGTCGATCAGCGCACGGCTCAAATCATCGATGAACAGGTGTTCCCCGGTCTCCAGGTTGTAGAGTCCCCACGCATGCTCGTCCATTTTCAGCATGCGGACGCGGGGGTTCTTTCGCAGCCGAGTGCTCATATCGTGGTCCTCCCGATGATCCG
The DNA here is from genome assembly GCA_028277865.1 of Acidobacteriota bacterium. Classification (GTDB taxonomy): domain Bacteria; phylum Acidobacteriota; class UBA6911; order RPQK01; family DATIPO01; genus JANQFM01. The sequence goes on along the minus strand of JANQFM010001052.1, from coordinate 9,308 downwards.
CCCGGTATTGAGGAGGTTGAGGCCGGGGCAGGAATTGGGCGGATCGGTGACATAAGGGCGCTCCTTTCTGGGAACCCATTGGGAAAGCTGGATGACCTTTTGGCCGAAGCGGCTGAAAGCCGGCCCGTGCCAGATCTCCTCCAAGGGCGCCTCCGCCACGCTTCCGCATGCCTTGGGAAGAAGTTCGCAGACGTACACGCCTCCGTCCGGAGCCACCTTGAACTTCATGGCGCCTGCAGTGCAGGGGGCGGGCTTGAAAGGTGTCAGGTAACCCTGATCGACCAGTTGGCGGCGTTGCAAGGGACTCATCTTGTAGTCCAGCGGCCGCCGGTCGCGGTTGAGGCGTCCGTGGATGATGTCGCTGTAGCGGGGCACGTGCCCCATGTCCTTGATGAGCCTGTCCATCTCGTCCATCTGGTCGACGTTGCCTTTCCAGCACAGGACGTTGATGACCGATTCGACCCCCGCACGGGCCAATTCCCGCATTCCGCGCAGCACTTTTTCGAAGCTTCCCGGACGCAATGTGATCGTTTCGTGAGCCTGTGCGTCGGAGCCGTAAAGGCTCAGGTGGGTTTCATGTCCGGGATCCTCGGCGTAGGCCTCTGCGTTGCGGCGGGTCATGGTCATGCCGTTGGTCTTGAAAATCGTGTAAAGGTGGCGGTCCTTGGCCTCCCTGAGGATGCGGCGGTGATCGCGGTGCAAAGTGCTTTCCCCGCCGCTCAGAGTCACGTTGAGGCAACCGATCTTGGTCAGCGATTCCAGCACCTCGACGACCGTGTCAGAGGACATTTCCAATGGTGACGCTTCTGAAATCTTGTGCAGCACATAACAGTGATCACAGCGCAGGTTGCAGCGGTAGGTGATTTCAAGCAGGCAAAAGATCGGAGTCCGGTGCTTGAGGGAGAAGATGTTGAGGCCGTTGAGCTTCAAGTCTCCGGATGGCACCGGCTTGTCGATGGCGTCGAGCCGCCGGATCAGAGTCCGAAGCAGGGAAACTGCAGGTCGCAGGGCCGCAGGTGCGGGTTCGTCATCTTCCGTCAAGCTTTGCATGCCCTTCACTCCGATGGCCTCAAAGACTTCCCATAAGAACAGGGCCACCTGGCTGTTCAGGCCGATGCGTGCGCCGCTTCGCCTGCTCAGCACCGCTCTTTGCGGACCATAAAAACGGATGGAAAGATCCCCTTCCCTAGCATAGCTGAACATATTCCCTCTCCTGGCCTTGCTGGAACTGCTGCCATCGCCGGCGGAAGTCGGGCAGGCCGTCAGGTTGACTGAGCAGGTTGGAGGCCGGACAGAGCGACCTCTTGCGGGCGCCCTTGACATAGCCTTCACTCCGGCAGTAGTCGAACCAGAACCTTCGAAAGGCATTCACCTTTTGAGACTTTCGCCAAACATTGCGCAACCCGTCTTCGAATACGTTCCCGAAGTGAACGGCGACCTTGGGGCAGGCTCGGATCCGGCCGTCCGGCTCGATGTTGAGCACCGTGCCGGCGGGATAGCAGGGCAAAGCCCTCTTTTGCACCACCGGTGCCTGGGGAAGGCCTTGAGCCGGCAACGAGGCTGAAGGGCGTGCTCCCTCAAAGATATCGCCGTGAATGTAATGGCCGATCAGGGCTGTATGGATGCCCTGCGGCTCCAACTCCCTGACCAGGCGCTCATACTGGCTGTGATTGTCGCTGGTGGCAAAATACTTGACCCGCACCGGGATATTCTCTTGGGCCAGGGCGCGAACGCCTCGCAAGGCGGCGCTGAATCCGGGCCGGTTCCCCGTGTAACGGCCTGCAGAGGCACGGTCGTAGCCGTACAGGGTCGCTTCAACGCCCGTCAATGATACCGAGCGCAATGCCCGTGCTTTGGCTGAAGTAATGCAGGAAGCGTTGGTATTGATGGTGGAAACGATGCTGTTGTTGCTGAGGGCTTCCAGGATGGTCATCAGATCTTTCCGCAAGAAGGGCTCTCCGCCGGTCAAAACAGCAAAGGTGCAGCCCAGTTGGCCGGCCTGGCGGGCCAGTTCCACCCACTGCTCGGTTGTCGCCTCCTTTTTGGGGGCGGTCGCCGTACCGAGTTGAGTGCCCAGGTAACAGGCTGTACAACGAAAATTGCAGCGGTGAGTCACTTCCAAATGCAGCTTGGCAAGCCGCGGGCTTTGACTGGAACGGATCTTCTCCTCGTCGGCATGACGCGTCCTCAAGCGGACGAAGCCTCCTTTCTGGAGAGTGGAAAGGACCGACATGAAAGCCGTGCGGACTTCCCGGCCCATTTCTTTGAGGCGCCCACGCTGTTCGTCTTCACTGGCCTGGGCCAAGTCAACCAATCCTTCCCAAATCTCAGCCCAGGAATCCGTCAGCGTCAGAGGCGTGCGGGCTTTCAGCCTCCAGCTTTCCCAGGCTCGCAAGCGGTAGCCGCCGTCCTGTTGCCGCTGGTAAGAGCAAGTAATCTCGATCATATCCTCTCTCCCCAGGTTCGGGGTCTGACGACCTGAATCCATTCAGCCTGCCGGGGCCATTTGATGCTGGCCCCGGCATTCAGATTGCCAGTGTCACCCATCAAGCAGGGCAGTGGCTGCCGCAAATCTGGACGTCGAATGCAGGAGAGACCACTTCGGGCGCACCGATCTCTGCCTGAAGCTTTTGGAAATCGCTTCCCTGAAGCCGTAGAATCGCACCCTCCAGCTTCTTCTGTTGGTTTTTGTCAAGGCTCTTCATGGCTTGTTCTCCTTATGGCACCTTGGTGCAGTTTCAGGTTTTCCGCCGAACGGACGGTCGAGGCAACCGGACGGCAGCCGGGCAGTGTCGGCACCGCCCGTGAACGACTTGTTGAGCCCTGACCCGAGCAACGGTCGTGCCAATTGAGGGAAAAATCCAGCAAGTTCAATTTTTTCAGTGTCTTGCTATCGGTATCGGGGGATGGCTTTCTCGAATGGTCGACATCAGGGGCAGGGATGCCGGATACTGGCTTCCTGTACATCAAACCGAAAAGGCCTTGGGATCTGGTCGTCCGAAGACGGTACGAAAGTATCCGGGATGGGAACCCGCTACCCGGCAACGGGCAGCATGGGCATTGCGGGCAAGGCTTTGATGGGGGACTTTCAGAGGGATGGCTCCAGGCTGAGCCGCCTGATTTTGGAACGCAGCCCTTTCCGCGTCAAGCCGAGATCACGGGCCGCACGGGTGAGGTTGTTGGAACGGCGATCAAGAGCACTGCGGATCATTTGCCGTTCCAGTTCGTTGACCGCTTCGTAGTGCTTCAATCCCTTGGGGACTTTAAAGCTTCCGGCGGCGAGATTGGGACCGTGTCCGTTGGCTTGGTCGAGCAGGCGCGGCGAAAGCGATTCGGCAGGCACTCTCTCCCGCGCCGAGGCCAGGGCGACCAGGCGCCGGACCTCGTTGGCCAATTCCCGAATATTGCCAGGGTAGTCGTAGCTCAAGAGCAGCTTGCGGGCCCGGCCGGAAAGCCTTGGGGCTTTCATCTCCTTGGCGCAGGAGATGCGCCAAAAGTGGTCGATCAATCCGGGAATCTCGTCGCGGCGCTCCCGCAGCGGCAACATTTCGATTTGAATCCCCGCCAAACGGTAAAAGAGGTCCATGCGGAATTGCCCAGCCTCGATCTCCTTCTCGATCCGACGGTTGGTGGCGGCAACCATCCGCACATCGACCCGGACCGGCTTGGTCTCTCCCACCGGCAGGATTTCTCCTTCCTGCAGGAAGCGAAGCAATTTGGCCTGGACGCTGGTTTGCAGGTCGCCGATCTCGTCGAAAAAAAGGGTTCCGCCGTCCGCTGCCCGAGCCAAGCCCTCCGAGTCTCGGTGTGCGCCCGTGAAACTTCCCTTGCGGTGGCCGAACAGGGTGCTTTCAAACAGGGACGGTGTGATGGCGTGGGTGTTGACCGGGATGAGGGGATTTTTCCAGCGCTGGCTCTCAAAATGGAGTGCGCGTGCCACCAACTCTTTGCCGGTCCCGGTTTCGCCGGTAATCAAAACCGGAACGTTGCTGCGCCGAATGCGCCAGATCGTCTCCATGACCCGACGCATCGACCGGCCGCCAACAACCAGTTCCGGCATCAGCTCCGAGGCCCGCATCTCCTTGAATTCTTGCGGGGGGGCTTCGGGGGGCTTTTGAAAGATCTCGTGAATCACCGTGCATTCACGGCATTTGCGAGGAAGCTGCGGCTGCTTGAGCTTCATGGGTTTGCCCGAGGCGCTCGGCCCTGCCAGCGGAGATCCTTCGCCGGGCCCGCTTCAAACAGAAAATGCTGTTAGCAAATTCTGTTTTTATTTAATCCATAATTGATCTTATCAATTCAAATCAAATGTGTCAAGCTTTGTTGCCTATTGGATATCAGGGTGGGTATAGGGTTTTCAGGAAATCAAATCTTCACGTCCTTTGCGGCTTTGTCGGCTGCCGGAAGGCGTGAAATTCCATGATCGGGCAAGGATTCGCCGCGAACTTCTGTGTCGACCCGACCGGACTCCAGCTTGATGAGACGGTCGGCCACTTCGAAGTAGCGGTCGTCGTGGGTAATAGCCAAGATGGTTTTCCCCCGGGCCTGCAGGCCGGGAATGATCTCATGGTAGAAAAACCGCTTGAAGGTGGGATCCTGGTCTGCCGCCCATTCGTCGAAAAGGTAGATGGAACGGTCGTCGAGCAGGGCGGCGAACAGGGCTAGGCGCTTGCGCTGCCCTTGAGAGAGGTCGACGGTGGAAAAAGCGCCCTCCTGCACCTGCACCTTGCGGTCCAGCTGAAGCATTCTCAGATAGGCTTCCGCATCATCCAATTGCGGCTTGGCGACTCCCAGCAGTGACTCGAAGACATAGGGGCTGGAGAAAACCACCGAAAAAAGCTGCCGGTAGTCCTCTCGGCTGTTGTCTGACACTTCCTGCCCGTCCAGCCGGATCACCCCGTCTTTCGGACCGTACAGTCCCACCAGAATCTTGGCCAGGGTGGTCTTTCCGCTGCCATTGCCGCCCACCAAAAACACACATTCTCCAGCCCGGATGCTCAGGTCGATGGGTCCCAGGGTGAAGCTGCTCTGATCGTCGTCGCTGTAGTAATGGTGGGAGACGCCTTTCAGCTCCAGGCGTTTCCACCGCTGCGAAAACGGCGCAGCGGCAAGTTGGTGGCGGCTGCTCTCCGGGGTATCCTGCTCCTTGCGCAGCGACAGGCCCATGGATTCCACTTTCTCGGCGGACACGTTGGCCTGGCCCAGGGCTGGAAAGGTGTTGAGGACAGCCTCGATGGGCGTCAGCAAGTACAGCAACGCCAACACATAGCCGGTCATCACCTCTCGGGCGGACTCCCCGATAAAACTCCTGGAAGTGAAAAGCAGGGCGCCGATGAGGGCCATTAAGAGCATTTGCCCCCAGCCGCGCGCAGCCACAAAAATGGACTGGGCCGTCAACTGGTGACGTGCCCTCAGGCGGGCGGCAGGCTCCAGTTGGCCGTCCAGAAATGCCAGCCGCCGTTTGCGGTGCACCTTCAGCTCCTGAATGCCTTCTGTCAGATCGCGGAATTTTTCGAAAACCTGGTCGGACAGCTCGCGCGCGCGCCGAAAGTAGTTCACTCCCACAGTCGTGGGCAGTAAGTAGGAAAGGCTCCCCAGCACCAGGAAAATCAGCACCGGCACAATCAACTTCCAGGAGAGCCAGCTCATATAGATGAAGCAGGCCAGAATCAATCCGAACTGCATCAGCAAGGCCGGCAGGAAGGTGACGGCGCCGATGATGGTGGGGACGTCCTGGTTCAAGACAGCCAGGATGCGGGGAGGCCCGATTTCTTCCAGGCGGCGCAATGGTGCCGCAAGGACATTGCGGCATAGCTGCATTTCAATTTCGATGCGGGTTCTCTGGGTGAGTCGGGCCATCAGGTAGGCGGAAACGAATCGTCCCAGGGGCAAGAATAGGCACAAAGCCACAAAGGCCCAAATCAAGTTGGTCGAGAATTCGCCCGGGCTTTTGAGGAGTTGGTTGATGAGTGGGATAAAGCCGGCCGCAGCCGCACCTACCAAACCGCTGGCCAAAAAACAGAAAATGATGGTGAACCGATAAAAACGCGCCTGCTTGGAGTGCCTCAGGAAAAAAAGGACGAGTTGAACAAGCTTTCGCATAGATTGCCCCCGCAAGCCCGCTGCACAAACCTGACCCCGCAAGATATCATGGACGGGCAAACAGGCACAGGTTCGGCAGTCGGCGATCGACAGTGGAGTCTCCCGGAATGAACCGCAGAGATCGCAGAGAGAAGACGCAGAGTTCGGAGAGAAGAACTCGGCGGCCTCTGCGTCTTCCCTTTGCGCTCTCTGCGGTTTTCCCTCTCCCCCTCTTCTGCCATAATTGGGCCGCCCATGCCGCACATGATCAACACCATCCCCTGGCTCATCCTGCTGGCCTTCCCCAATGACGAATCCAAGCAGCAGCCGCCTCCCGCCCCCCACGAGACCGTCGTGGTCACCGCCACCGGCCTTCGCGAGGCCATCGCCGATTCCGTTTCGCTGGTCACCGCCCTGGGCCGCGAAGAGCTCCAGCATTCGCCGGCCCTCACATTGGACGACCGTCTGAGGCGCGTGCCCGGCTTCAGCCTCTTCCGGCGCTCCAGCAGCTTGGCTGCCCATCCGACCACCCAGGGCGTCTCGCTGCGCGGCATCGGCCCCAGCGGCGCCAGCCGCAGCCTGGTCCTGTTCGACGGCATTCCGCTCAACGACCCCTTCGGCGGATGGGTCTACTGGAACCGTCTTCCCGTGCTGGCACTGGATTCGGTGGAAGTTGCCCGAGGCGCCGGCAGCCAGCTGTACGGCAGCTCAGCCCTGGGCGGAACCCTGCAGCTGATCCCTGCCGGTCCCCAAGGCACCGACCTGCAGCTGCGCGGCCAGTTGGGCAATCACCAGACCTTTGACCTGGAGGCTCTGGCCTCGTCGCAACACGGCAATTGGGGATACCTCCTATCCGGACGGGCCTTCGACAACGACGGCTTTTTCATCGTGGACGAAGATCAACGCGGCGCAGTGGACCGGCCCGCCGACCTGCAGTTCCAAAACTTCCTGGGACGCGTCTGGTACAAGGATCTGCATGCCACGGTCAACCTCTACCGCGAACGGCGCGGCAACGGTACCGCCGTACAGCGCAACAACTCCCACTTCGAACTTTTCGAGCTGGGCATGGACCGGACTGACTGGCGCTGGAGCTTTCACGCCCAGAACGGGCTTTTCGCCAGCAGCTTTTCGCGCATCCTGCCCGACCGTTCGGCAGAATTCCTGACCGCCAATCAGCGTTTTGAAACGCACAGCCTGGGCGCTTCGTTCCTGAGGCGCCTTGGAGGGCGCCTGCAGGTCGGCGGCGACTGGAGGCTGTCGGCCTGGGACGATCAGCGCCAAAACCTGGCCGGGCTCTTCATCCAGGATCTGGTCAAGCTGCATCCGCGCCTGGACCTGCTGATGGGGCTGCGCCTGGACGTGTGGGAAAACCGTGACACCCAATCCGAACTCAATCCCCGCCTAGGGCTGGCCTGGCGCCCGGCGGGCCCGGTCACCCTGCGCGCCTCGGGATATCGGGGCTTTCGGGCACCCACCCTCAACGAATTGTTTCGCCCTTTTCGGGTCGGCAACGTCATCACCGACGCCAACGACCAACTCGGCTCCGAGTCGCTGTGGGGAGGTGAAACCGGGCTGGACCTTCACCCCGGCGGGAACCTGCTCATCCGCCTCAACGGCTTTTACAGCGCCCTGCAGGATCCGGTCGGAAACGTCACGATCGGGCAACAAGCCAACCTGATCCAGCGCCAAAGGCAAAACCTGGGACGCGTCACCATCCGGGGCATCGAAGCCGAAGTGATCAGCCGGCGCGGCCTATGGACTCTCCAGGCGGCCTACATCTATTCCCATTCCCAGGTCCGGGAAACCGGCCGGCGCCTGCCTCAAGCGCCCCTGCACCAGGCTTCAGCCGGACTCACCTGGTCCGGCCCCATCCGACTGAGAGCCGAGGGCCGCTTCATCAGCAGCCAGTTCGACGACGACCTCAATCAGCGCCGGCTGGGAGGCTTCGCACTCTTCGACCTGTCGGTCAGCAAGGCGGTCTCAGAAAAGTGGGAACTGTTTGCGGCTGTCGAAAACCTGTTCAACCGCGACTACGCCGTAGCCCAGACGCCGGTCGAGCAGCAAGGGCCGCCCCGGCTGGCTCACGGAGGGCTGCGCTTCAGGTTGGAGCCGTAGCTGCACAACGAAACCGGAAACCTATAGTCGAAATCCGGGGCAGGCCCGCCAAGCCGCAAATCCACAAGCCCCTTCTTTTCTTATCTTTGCGCCCTTCGCGACTTTGCGCGAGATCTTTCCCTTCACACCGCCGCTTCCTGCTCCTGAACGATCTTGCCGTCAAAAAGCGGAATCGTCCTCTCGGAGCGCACGGCATAGTCTGGATTGTGAGTGACCAGAAAGAGGGTGGAGCCCTTTTGGTGCAGTTCCTGCAGCAGCTGCATCACCGTTTCGCCGCTATTGGAATCGAGGTTGCCGGTGGGTTCGTCGGCCATCAGGATCTGGGGGTCGCCCACGACCGCACGGGCCACCGCCACTCGTTGCTGCTGGCCTCCTGTGATCTGTGAGGGGTATCGCCGGGCGAAAGGCCACATGTCGACGCGGCGCAAGGCCTCTTCGACTCTTTCCCGGCGTTCGGCCACCGGCATGCGGATGTAGGTGAGGGGAGTCTCGACGTTTTCGAAAACCGTCAGGTCGCCGATCAAGTTGAAGTTCTGAAAGATGAACCCCACGCACTTGTTGCGCAGATAGGCCAATTGAGAAGGGCTGAATCCGCTCACCGCACGGCCGTTCAACTCGTAGGTGCCGCTGGTGGGAGACTCCAAAAGCCCCAGGATGTGCAGCAGGGTCGATTTCCCGCAACCGGAAGGCCCCGCCACGGTGACAAACTCCCCGGACTGGATTTCCAGATCCACTTCCCTGAGTGCCAGGGTCTGAACCTCGCCCCTGCCGAAGACCTTGCTGACCTGGCGCAGGCGAATCAGCGGCTTGCCCTCCTGCGGCGCCAAAAGCGCGTCCGCTTCAGCGACCGTATTGGAAGACCCAAAAGCCCTCAAAAGTCTTTGCAGCATAGCTCTTCTCCTTTGCGGCTTCGTTCAGATACACAACGTCCCGACCCCCACCAAAAGTTCCTTCCATTGGACGAAAAAGCGCCCCGATTGGTTGGGAGAATGTCCAGTTGTCATCAGTTCGCAGTTCGCAGTTCGCAGTTCGCAGTTCGCAGTCAAGATGGTACATTCTGCAGACCTTGGACCTTGGACCTTGGACCTTGGACCTTGGACCTTGGACCTTGG
>JANQFM010001051.1 GCA_028277865.1 Acidobacteriota bacterium | reverse complement strand
GAGCCGATTCAGGGGCCCAGCATCTCCATCACCGTGGCAGAGAGCGTCCGCGAGATTCCCGCCGAGAGCACCACCGCCACCAAAATGCCGACTTCCATCCGCCAGACCCCAGCCAGCATCGGAGTGGTCAGCGGTTCGCTGATCGAAAGCCAGGACGGAGGCGTGCTGGGCGACGCCATCCGCAACGTGAGCGGAGTCAACGTAGGGACCGGCTTTGGGATCTTCGACTTTTTCACCATCCGGGGCTTTGACAACCTCAGCACAGGACTGGTGATGACCGACGGCGCACGGGAGCCCGAATCGACCTTCTACCAGATGTACAACATCGACCGGGTCGAGGTCCTCAAGGGGCCGTCCTCGTTCTTGTGGGGGGGCAATTCGCTTTCCGGCACTGTCAACCTGGTGCGCAAGCGTCCCCTTTTCAGCAGCAACTTCGGCGAGGTGGGCTTTTCCTATGGAAGCTTCCAGGACTACCAGGGAACCTTTGACGTCAACGTCATCGACCCTTCCGGAACCATCGCCTTCCGCTTCAACGGCCTTTACCAGGACTCGGAAAACTACCGCGACGACAAGCAGAGCTACCTGGGTGCCTTCAACCCTGCCATGACTTGGCGCATCTCCCAGCGCAGCGAGCTGACCCTCAACTTCGAGTACGTCAAAAACGAATTCGAGCCCGACGCCGGCCTTCCGCTTTTCAACAACCAGATCCCCGAGGTGGACCGGGAAAACTCCTACCAGGCGCCCTTCGACATCTCCGAGCAGAACATCGCCCGCTTCCGGGCAGATTGGACCCATCGGCTCAACAACACGGCCACCTTCCACAACAAGTTCTACTTCACCAGCCTCGACTGGCGCTCGGACGGGACGTTGTTCGTAGCCGCCTTTCCCAATCAGCAAGGCAGCGTGGAAGCCGCCCGCGTTTTCACGGCCCTCAACGATCTGCAGCAGTTCACCGGCAACCAATCGGAGATCCTGTTCTCCTTCCGGACCGGCAGCTTGCGCCATCAATTCCTGGCCGGATTGGAGCTGGCCCACCTGAGCGACGAGTTCAACCTGGGAACCTTCTTTTTGCCCAACATCGACATTTTCAACCCCGTCGAGACCGCCGACCGCAATTTTCTCTTTCCCATTCCCGGCCAGTCTTCCGCCGGGGACGCCCGCAGCATCATCGTGGCGCCCTACTTCCTGGACCGCATCACCGTCTCGGATGAGGTGCAGGTCTTCGCTGGGGGACGCTACGATTTCATCGACCACGAAGACCCCCTCAACAACATCTCGCGCAGCGACGGGGAATTCAGCCCCATGGTGGGCATCGTGGTCACCCCTTCGGATCCCGTCTCGCTTTATGCCAGCGCCGGCAAGGCCTTCAGCCCGCCTTCCACCCTGATCCTGGAAGAGGACCGCCGACCGGAGGAAAGCACCCAGTTCGAGGCGGGAATCAAGAACGAGTTCATGTCCGGGCGCCTGCACACCACCTTGGCCTTCTATCACCTGGAGCGCGACAACCTGGCCATCTTCGACGACAACGGAGTCACCC
>JANQFM010001045.1 GCA_028277865.1 Acidobacteriota bacterium | reverse complement strand
AAGTTCGCCATCCGAGAAAATTAAGGCGTGATGCCGCCTCAGGGCTCCGACTGCATCGGCTATCCCCGCCTCTCTTTGTCCGGTCCCCGGTTTCCCGACTCGTGCCGGGCTGGAAAGCGGCCCTGCCCTACCGGGTTGATTCGATTTAAAAGAGCGATGACATGAATCGCCGCATTTTTTCCATTGTGACCTTATTGGCTTTCACGGCTTTGTGCGCCTGCTCGGGCGATCCTGCCGAACGGCGGGACGAGTTCTTGCGCAGCGGTCGGGAGTACGTTGAGCAGAAGCAGTATGAAGAAGCTCTCATCCAGTTTCGGAATGCCCTGCAGGTTGCCCCCGATTTCGTACCGACACACCTGGAGATGGCCCGCCTTTACAAGAAGATGGGGCAGCATGCCAATGCCGCTTCGCAATTCAACCGAGTGATCGGGCTGGACAACACCAACCTGGAAGCCAAGCTGGAGATGAGCCGCTACTACCTGATCTCCGGGTCTCACAACTCGGAGGCCTACCTGCAGGCCCGCGAGCTTGCCGAGGAGGTGCTGGAGCAGGATCCCGGCAATCTTCAGGCCCGCATCCTGTTGGGCAATGCATCCGCCGGGTTGAACGAAATGGAAGCCTCGATCGAGGAGATGCGATCCGTTCTGGCCCAGGATCCAGGCAACCTGGCGGCCTCGATCAACCTGGGGGTCTTTCAATTCAAGTCGCGGGACAGCGAAGCGGCCGAAAAGATCTTTCTTCAGACGATCGAGCAGCACCCCGATTCGCCCGAAGCCCAACGGGCGGCGGGCCACTTCTACATGATCTCAAAGGACTTCGCCAAGGCGGAGCCCTACTTCCGGAAGGCCTTTGAACTGGCGCCCCAAGATCAAATCAACCTCTTCTCGCTGGTCCGGCTCTTTCTGATCACCGATCAGCTCGACCGAGTGGAAGGCCTCTTCTTGAAAGCCATCGAAGCATCGCCCGATCCCCTGGAGCCGCGCTTGGGGCTGGCCAACTTCTATCTGGCCAATGACCGTCGCCAGGATGGCGCCCGCACTTTGGAGGCGATTATCGCCGAGCATCCAGACCACACTCCGGCCAGGATTCGATTGGCCGAAATCCACCTGGACGATGGGCGCAGGGAAGAGGCCCGACAGATTGTCGATGCCCTTTTGGCGGAGTCAGACAACGCCGAAGCCCACTATTTGCAGGGCCGACTGCTGGTGGGGGAGGGAGATGCTGAAGCGGCAATGGGCAAGTTCGACCGGGCAATCCAGCTCAAGAAGGAACTCATTCCCGCCTACCTGCACAAGGCCTCGCTGCACCTGGGAAGAGGGGAAGTCCAGCTGGCTCAGACGGCTGTCAACGAAGTGTTGAACTTCAACCGCAATCATGCCCAGGCCCGGGCCGCTTTGGCCAAGATCCTGGCCATCAGCGGCCAGGCCCAGGACGCCGTGCGGCAAGCCAATGCTGTCCTGAGCGTCCAGCCGGGCAATCTCGATGCCCTGACGGCACGGGCCGAGGGCCTTATGGCGCAGGAGCGCTTCAACGATGCAGAAAAAGACTTCAGCCGCCTGATCCGGCTGCAGCCCGGCAACCCCTTCTTTCACCACAGGCTGGGGACGGTCGAGGCTTTGCGGGACCGCAACGCAAGTGCCTTGGCCCATTTTCTCAAGGCGCTGGAGATCGACCCCGATCAGGTGGATGTGATGAATGACGTCATCACATTGGAAATGAAGGGCCAGAACTATTCCGCGGCCATGCGCTGGGCGGACAAGTTCGCCAAAGACTCTTCGCGGCAGGACGTGGTCCACACTTTCCGGGGCAGAATCCATCTGGTGCAGGGGAACGTTGCGCAAGCAGAGGCGGCCTTGGAGAAGGCGATCGAGGCCAATCCGAACTACTCCCAGGCCTATGCCCAACTGGCTCGGCTTCGCTTCCTGCACGGTGGGCCTGCAGAGGCCGTGGAGGAAGTCGACCGATGGATCGCCCGCTCTCCCCGGTCGGTGGGCGCCCATCTCATGAGGGCGGCCTACCTGGAAGAGTCCCAGCAGCCCGAAGAGGCCATGGGCGAGTACCGCAAGGTTCTAGAGCTGGATCCTGAAAACCCGGCCGCAGCCAACAATCTGGCCTGGCTTTACTGCCTTTCCGACAAGAATATCGAAGAAGCCCTGAGCCTGGCCTCCGCCGCCCGTCAGAAAGACCCCGCCAATCCCGAGTATGCCGATACGCTGGGCTGGATTCACTACAAGATGCAGAACTACATCCTGGCCGTCGACCTGCTCTTGTTCGCCGTCAACAACAGCGACAATCCGGAAGCCGAAAAGTACTACCGGCTGGGAATGGCCTACTACCGTTCCGGCAACCGCATGCTGGCAGGGCAGACGCTGCGCCGGGCCATCGAACTCAACGACTCCTTCCCAGGCGCCGATGAAGCCCGGGCAGTGCTCAAGGAGTTGGGATAGCATCTCAGTTCGCAGTTCTCAGTTCGCAGTTGGCAGCAAGATGTCCAAGATTCGAAGTCCAATCTGCGCGTTAGGCCTGCGTAGTCACTCTCCGCTCTCGTGTTGTCTGCGAACCGCGAACTGCGAACTGCGAACTGCGAACTGCGAACCCTCTTCTTCCATGACCGAATGCCAAGCCATTGCCGATGATGTCCGGTTGGGGGAAAACGTCCGGCTGGGGCGGTTCATCAACCTGTACGGCTGCCGGATCGGCGACAATTCCAAGATCGGACCCTTTGTGGAGATTCAGAAGAACGCCGCGGTGGGCCGAAACTGCAAGGTATCCAGCCACACATTTATCTGCGAGGGCGTTGTCATTGAGGACAATGTCTTTGTAGGCCACGGCGTGACTTTCACCAACGACACCTATCCCCGCGCCACCAATCGCGAGGGCGAGCTGCAGGGCGAGGACGACTGGACTGTCGAATTCACCCGTGTCGGCAAAGGCGCTTCCATCGGCTCAGGGGCCACCATCCTATCCAGCCTGACGATCGGGGAAAATGCCATCGTGGGCGCCGGCGCTGTCGTCACGCGAGACGTCCCGCCCAACGTGATCGTGGCCGGCAATCCGGCCCGCGTCCTGCGGCAGATATCGGGAAGGAGTCAGGAGTCAGGAGTCAGGAGTCAGGAAGAAGATGATCGGGAACCGAAAGGCTGCACATCCTGAGGACCTTGGACCTTGGTCACGCAGAGGCGCAGAGACGCAGAGGAGGAAGAGGAGAGGGAGAGCGGCCTAGACTTCTTGCTGACAACTGACAACTGACAACCGGCAACTGGACTGCAAAATGACTGACCACCACGAACCCGTCCCCTTTATGGATCTTGTGACGCCTCATCGCGAGATGGAGGAGGAACTGCTGGAAGTCGTCCGTCAGGCCCTTCGCAGTGCCCGCTTCGTCGGCGGGCCTCAATTGGAAGGCTTCGAAGAGGAATTCGCCGATTTCTGCGAAGCGCCTTTTTGCGTCGGCCTATCCAATGGAACTGACGCCCTGCGCCTGGCCCTGATTGCTGCCGGTGTGGGTCCGGGCGATGCCGTCATCACCGTTCCCTTCACCTTTTTTGCCACGGTCGAGGCCATTTGGCAGGCCGGGGCGGCTGTCGAATGGGTCGACATCGACCTTTCGACCTTCAACATGTGCCCTGCGCGGCTGGAGCAACTCTGCAGAGATCAGTGCCGTCGGCAGGACGATGGCCGCCTTGTCAGCCTGAGAAGCGGGCGGACGGTCAAAGCGATTGTCCCGGTGCATCTTTACGGGCAGCCGGCCGATATGGACGCCATCCTTGACGTGGCCCGTTCCAACGGCCTGATGGTTGTGGAGGATGCCGCCCAGGCTCACGGCGCCCGTTATTGCTCCAAGCAGCACCAGGGCTGGAAAAGAGCCGGCTCAATGGGATTGGCAGGCTCTTTCAGCTTCTACCCGGGCAAGAACCTGGGCGCCTGCGGAGAAGCCGGCGCACTCATCACCCAGGACGCCGAGCTGGCCCGCAAAGCCCGCATGCTGCGCGATCACGGGCAGCCGGAAAAGTACTTTCACCAAATGGAGGGCTACAATGCACGCCTGGACGCCATTCAGGCCGGCTTCCTGCGCATCAAGCTGCGTCGGCTGGAGGAATGGAACAGGCAACGCCGCCGATTGGCAAAGCGCTACGATCAATTGCTGGAAGGCATCGACGAGGTGGTCACACCCTCCGAGCCCTCCTGGGCGCAAAGCGTTTACCATCTCTATGTGATCCGGGCTTCCCGCCGGGATGCACTGGCCCGCCGGCTGGCCGAAGACGGCATTTCGACCGGCCTGCACTACCCCTTGCCCCTGCACCTGCAAAAAGCCTGCGCCCATTTGGGCTGCAAGGAGGGAGATTTCCCCGCCTCCGAGCAGGCCGCCCGCCAGGTTCTCTCCCTGCCTTTTTATCCCGGAATGCTGCCCGAGCAGCAGGAACGCGTTGTCGGCTTGGTCCGGGAATTCGCCGCCTCGCCGACCGTTCTGACGGGAACCCGCCCCTAGGCTTCAACTAACGTACCGGGAGTCTCGCGCAAAGCCGCAAAGAACGCAAAGTGAAGAAAGGCAAGGGATTAACGGCACGACTTGATTCCCGAAACGGTGAGTATTCGGTTAACTCGTGGGAGGAATCGAATCGAGTGGCTTCTCTAGGCCGCCGTAGGGTCCGCCCCGGCGGGGCCCACGACGAAACCCGTTTCGGGCTCCTTAATCGCTTAGGTTGGGACTAATGGGGTGTCTCTGAAGTTCGTTATCACAGTCGGCGAGCCATAATTGTCGCTGGCAAGGCGCGCCGACGCAGCAATAT
>JANQFM010001043.1 GCA_028277865.1 Acidobacteriota bacterium | reverse complement strand
GCCTCTCGTGATCATTTGCACCGCCCGGTGGGCGTCGGCTGTAGGATGAGGCGTGGCCAGTTCGAACGCCACAGCCGCCAAATGGGCCAGCAGCCCGGCTATCAGTACGCCGCGCAGCGCCTGCACGTCCTGCAGGGGCCAATCGGCCAAGGGCGAGGCCAGCAAAAAAACAGCACTGCCGGCCATCAGAGCCTGGACCAACATATGAACCGCCAACAGGGGGCTTTGCCAGAAGTCGCGTCCTCGGGCCTGGGCGAACAGGAAGGCCGTGTAGACAGCTGTGCCGGCGCCCAATACGGCCGCCGCCCACTCGATGACGGGCAAGACGCCTGAGCCGGACCATGCCGCCCAAATCCACAACAGCAAAGACAGGCCGAAGCCGCTCAGGATGTAGGCGCCGCGAACCAGCCACGACTTCCACTGAGGCCGCAGCAGGACGTAGGCGAAACGCTCGGGGCGGTCCAAGTCCTTGACCAGCAGTAGTCCGGTTGCAGCCAGGAAGATCAGCGCCGCCAGGACGCCTGGCCAGCCCAGTGAGTCCGCCAGCGGTCTGCCTGTCCACAGCGAGATGGCAAAAGGCGTCAAAAAAGCGCCGGCCGCAATCGCCTTGGTCCAGACGTAGGCCGAGACCTCCCAGCCCCACAAAGTCCCTTTGTCCGGGGCGTCATAAACTCGCCGAGAATTCTCCTGGGCCACCTGGGCGGCCTTACGCAGCCCTTTCTGGCCGCTTGCCGCCGGCGCCAGGACGGGTTGCGATTCATCGCCGACCCAACTACCGGCGGCGCTTTGAGGTGCCGAGCCAGCGATCTGCTGGGACATTTGACCGGGATCGGAGCGCGTAGCGCGCTGTCCGGCAAAGCGGGCGAAGTGCCCCACGCCCGAGGACTGGGAACTCCACAAGTAGCTTGCACCAGGCTCGGCCTGGGAGGGGTCCAAGGAGGCTTGGTCGCCGTCGATATAAAAAAGCTTGGGGCGAGCCCCCTTCTCCGGCTTTCGCACCGACACCTGCTGGCGGGCCAGCAATTGGGCGATTTGGCTGGACGGATCGTCCAAGTCGCCGGAGATGATGGCCTGCTCGGGGCAAACATTCACGCAGGCCGGCTCCAGCCCGATTTCGGTGCGGTGGGCGCAGTAATTGCACTTGGCCGCAGTGTGCGTGTCGGGATCCAAGTAGAGCGCGTCATATGGGCAGGCCTGCATGCAGGCTTTGCAGCCGATGCAGCGTCGGTTGTCAAAGTCGACGATACCGTCCTTGCGGGTGTAAAGGGCCGTTACCGGGCAGATCTCCACGCAGGGCGCGTCGGCGCAATGGTTGCAGCGCATCACCGAAAAATGACGGGTGGTGTTGGGGAAGACGCCCTTTTCGATGTACTTGACCCAGGTTCGGTTGACCCCGATGGGGACGTCATGCTCGGCCTTGCAGGCCACCGTGCAGGCGTGGCAGCCGATGCATTTGCGATTGTCGATGATGAATCCGAAGGTCATGGGCGGTTGCCAGTTGTCAGTTGCCAGTTGTCAGTTGTCAGTTGTCAGTTGTCAGTTGTCAGTCGGAGAGGCTAGTCCAAGGTCCAACGTCCAAGGTCCAAGGTTTCGGGCTCTGGGTTCCGGTCCCTGATTTCGGGTCTGAATCCGGGGTCTGGAACCCGGAACCCCCTCCCCAACTCACAGGCTGCCTTCCCCTGGGAGGATCATGAGGCGGGGGATGCGGACGTGAGAGGGCTGCTGCAGTATGAACCGGACGCAGCGGGCCACGTCTTCGGGCTGCAGCGGATCGGACATGCCCAACGCCTGGGCGGGATGCACCTCATAATGCTCGTGCAATTCTGTCCGGACCAAGCCCGGCTCGATGCAGCTCACCTGGATGCCGCTTCCCGCCAATTCCATCCGCAGTGCCTCCGAAAGGGCTTCCAAAGCGTACTTGGTGCCTGAATAGGCGCCGGCGCCTTCCCGCACCTTGGTGCCCAGCACGCTGGAGGTGTGGACCAAGTGCCCCACTCCCACCGATCGGAAGTGACGCAGCGCGACATAAGCCAGGCGAAAGGCGGATTCGGTATTGATGCGCACCATGCGCGAAACCCGGTCGAGGTCGATCTCCTCAATCTTGCCGGTTTCGATGATTCCTGCGTTGCTCACCACGATGTCGCAGCTGCCGTGGTCGTCCAAAGCCTGACGGATAAGCCTGTCGGGCAGCTCGGCGTCAGTCAGGTCACCCGCCAAAAAAGACGTGTCGGGCAGTTGATCGGCCAGGCAACGCAGGCGGTCTTTGCGTCGGGCTGTCAAAAGCAGCTTCACACCTGCCTGGCAAAGGTTCCGGGCCACCGCCTCCCCGATCCCGCTGCTGGCCCCCGTGATGACAGCTGTCCGGCCCGCCAGAGTCATGGCCCTGGATCATAACCGCCTACAAGCCGCTGGGCAACAGGCAAAATCAGGACGCCTCAGCTCCGTACCCCATCACAGCCATCTTCTCTGTGCACTCGCGACTGCGCGGCAAATCCTGACCGGGCGGAGGCCGCAGAAACAGACATGGTTTGCTATCATTGGCCTGAATTCAACTGGACAAATACTCGGTGCGCCGAGTGGCGTTCAAAGGGGCGGAGACGAGACGCATGAGTCTTTTTCTGGCATCGACCCTC
>JANQFM010001029.1 GCA_028277865.1 Acidobacteriota bacterium | reverse complement strand
GCGCATCCCCTCCCCTCCTTCGGGGCGGCATTCCGCCCCGAAGGAGGGGAGGGGATGCGCAGAGAGTGCGATGAGGTTGCTGGCTCGCGGCCTAGCCATTCAGTCATTCGCTCCGCCGGGCGGGCCCGACGGTGGCGGCTTGCCAGGCTTCATCGCATGTGCTTCCGTCAAATCAGCGGTATTGGGACAGGTTAACCGAATATGTACAAGGCCACCGCCGAGAAAGGCCCGCGCAGGCGTACTGCACGTTCGTCGAGCAGGCCGACCGAGCGCAATGCAGCCGGGGCGGATGCTTGCCGGTAGAGGTGAGTGGATAGGCATCATTCTCCGCCAGCCCAGGTTGCAGCCTCGGACGAGCGCTACGGTTGGAATTCAGTAATCCTTAACTGGGATCCCCGTTTAATGGCGTGGATCAGGGTTCCATCGGAAAACTCCCCTACCAGACGGCGCAAGCCTTTCTCCAAATAGACCTCTTGAAAACCGCTGCGTTTGGATTCGTAGCGGAAAACCCGGCTGACCGGATTCCTCAAAATAAACAGACCCTCTTTACGCTCTTCCTCGGGCGCCTCGTTTGTCCCCTCATTGACGACGACAAGGATTCCCCTTGCGGCGGAAACAATCGTTTCAATCATTCTAAAAGGCCATTTGGATTTCGGAAGATCAAGGATTCTCAGGTCGCCACTCAGGGCAAGCATGGCTAGAGAACTTCTTTGCCACACAAAGTAGAGGTTCCCCTCTCCGTCTCTGGTGAGGGTACTGGTCTGCAAAGCGCCCAAGAAAGCACGAGCCCGGGGACCGGCCTTCGGACGAAACATCCGGTTTCCCGTGTCTTGATTGAAGCGCTGATTACCCTTGTTGAGGAAATGCAAGATTGGAAAATACGAAAGCCCGTCCCGCGTCGGCTTGCCCGTCAAGTACATCTGCCGCAGTTCTTCTTCGTGTCCTCGGTTCAGGCCCAGTACGCATAAATGACCGCTGCTGCTCGCAGCGATTTGGAAGATTTCAGGGCCATCGGAATCGATGATGGTTCTCTGGTGGGTGCCGTCCGGGTTCAAGAAAACCACTGCTGCGCCTCCCCGACTGCCGGGACCGGCCAGGATGATCATGCCTCCCGACGAAACCGTAAAGTCATCAACGGCTCCTAAATTTTCAGTTTTCCGCAAGTAATCAACAAAATCAACCAAGTCTACATCCAGTGTGAGGCTCCCCAGAGAATCGTACCGGTGTAAGCGACGCCATGCTGGCACATGGACGTAAACTTGATCGTCAAACGCCTTGATTGTGCCAATCGGGAAGTGGCCGATGTCCTCCAGGACAACATCGAACCGCGCGGATCCTTCCGCACGCACTTCGGCCTCCCCCCAAAAAAAGCACGCCGCAAGCAACGATGCGAACGCTACAAATCTTTTCATTTTCGAACCTCCAAAGCTCTCAAAATAGCGACATTGGCCAGCCGACTTCGCAGCTCCTTTTCCATCCAGATCGTCAGCTTCACGCCCGCATCTTGAGGTGGTCGTACAAGGGCGGCAAGAGCAGAATCACGCAGAGGCGCAGAGACGCAGAGGACGCAGAGAAGACAAAGATCAGCGCCACAGGTTATTGCCGACCGGTGCATCGGGGCTTTATCGACAGCCTCAGGATGCGGGCGCTCCCAGCTACTCCCCCGTCATTGTACGCAGCTCTTCTTCGGAAATGACTCGGATGCCCAGCGACTCGGCCTTCTTCAACTTCGATCCCGCCTTCTCGCCGGCCAGCAGGAAGTCGGTTTTGGATGAGACTGAGGAGGTGACCTTGCCTCCGTGGCGCTTGATGATTTGGGAGGCTTCAGGGCGAGTCAAAGTGGGCAGAGCCCCGGTCAGGACGAAGGTCTTGCCCTGCAAAACGACCTCCTGCTCCTTCGCCTCCCGGATGCCTTCGAGCTGCAGCCCGGCCTGGCGCAGCTCCTCCACCAAGCGGCGATTTTCATTAATTTCGAAGTGGGTGCGCAGGCTGTGGGCGATCTCGGGGCCGATACCCTGGATGGAGGCGATCTCTTCTTCGGTAGTCTCCATGAGGGATTCGATGTTGCCGAAATGATCGGCCAGCATTTCGGCCACCGTTTCGCCGACGTGGCGGATGCCCAGTGCGAAGATCACCCGGGCAAAAGGCCGAGAACGGCTTTGGTCGATGCTTTCCAGCAGGTTGGCGGTCGATTTCTCCTTGAAGCCCTCCATTTGGCCGATCTGCTCGGCGGTCAGTGAATAGAGCCCGGAGGGGCTTTCGAGCAGCTTCAGTTCGATCAGCTTCTCCAAGGTCTGAGGCCCCAACCCCCGGATGTCCATGGCGCCTCGGCTGACGAAGTGCTTGAGGGCTTCCAGGCGTTGGGCGGGGCAGAGGCGGTTGGTGCAATAGGCCATGGCCTCGCCTTCTTCACGCACTACAGGCGCCTGGCAAACCGGGCATTCTCGGGGATATTCAAAGGCCTTTTCACCACGCGCAAGGCTGGTCACGGGGCCCACAACCTGAGGGATCACGTCTCCAGCGCGCTTGATGATGACCGTGTCGCCTTGACGGATGTCCTTGCGACGGATGTCGTCCTCGTTGTGCAAGGTGGCCGTGCGAATGGTCACGCCTGACAACTTCACCGGCTCCAGGACGGCATAGGGATTGAGGGCACCCGTCCGTCCGACGTTGATGCGGATCTCCAGCAGCTTTGTGGTGGCTTCCTGGCCCGGAAACTTGAAGGCGATGGCCCAGCGCGGTTCGCGCGAGACGGCGCCCAGCAGCTGCTGCTGATCGAGCCGGTTGACCTTGATCACGATCCCATCGATCTCGTAGTCCAGCGAATTCCTGCGGGGAAGCCACTGTCGGCAAAACTCGATGACGTCGTCGATGGAGCTTTGATGGCGCAGATGAGGATTGACCCGGAAACCCCATTGGGAGATCCGCTCCAGAACCTCCATTTGGGTTTCGAAGCGCACCCCCTCGAAGTGACCGATGGAATAGGGGAAAAAGGAAAGAAGACGCGAGGCGGTCACCTTGGAATCGAGTTGGCGCAAAGTTCCTGCCGTCATGTTGCGGGGGTTGGCGAACAGGTTGAGGCCTTCTTCAGAGCGTTGCTGGTTGATGCGGTCGAACTCGGACAGAGGGAGGAAAACCTCGCCGCGCACCTCCACAAGC
Source organism: Acidobacteriota bacterium (assembly GCA_028277865.1). Classification (GTDB taxonomy): domain Bacteria; phylum Acidobacteriota; class UBA6911; order RPQK01; family DATIPO01; genus JANQFM01. The sequence goes on along the minus strand of JANQFM010001029.1, from coordinate 4,926 downwards.
GAAGGCAGTTCGGCCTCCTCGCGCAGGCGCAAGGGGATGGTGCGGATGGTGCGCAGGTTGGCCGTGACGTCTTCGCCCACCGTACCGTTACCGCGGGTGGCGCCGGTGACGAAAAGGCCGTCCCGGTAGGTCAACGACACCGCCACGCCGTCGATTTTGAGCTCGCTGACGTAGTCGGCTTCGTCGACCTCGAGCAGCTTGCAGATGCGCCGTTGAAAAGCCTTCAGTTCGTCTTCGTCGAAGGCGTTGGCCAAGCTGAGCATGGCGGCGCGGTGCTCGACTTTGCTGAAGCCCTCCTGAGGCTCGCCGCCGACCCGCCGGGTGGGCGAATCCAGGGAGGCGAATTGGGGATGCTCCTTTTCCAGCTCGACGAGTTGGCGGAAGAGCTGATCGTATTCGCCATCGGAGACTTGAGGAGAATCGAGAACGTAGTACTGGTAATTGTGGTGCTCGATGGTTTGCTTCAGCTTTTCGATGCGGGCTTGAACGTCTGTCGCTCGGCTGGCCACGGCAGGGAATATAGCATTGGCGAGTGGCGCTTTTCGCCCGTCAAGCCATTTGCTATCATTATTGGACCATGAATCTGCCGGTGGTCAGCAAGATCCTTTTCACGGTGAGCTACCCAAGCTTGCGGGACCGGGTCCGGCACATTCCCCTCATCAAGCTTCAGTCGCTGGCGCGGCAGCAACTGCCTGACATGGACGTGATCGACACCATCGACCATCTCTTTAGCTGCACCCGCTGCTACGAAAACTTTCGCCGCATCCGCAAAGCCATGCTGATCCCCGGTCCGCCGGCCAGGATGTAGGCTGTTCAGTTGTCCGTTCGGAAAGAGCAGGGGCCAAAGTCCAAAGTCCAAAGTCCAGAAGAGTGTACAATCTGCTGGTCCTTACGCTCTGATCCCCGGCTCTCTCCTCCGCGCCTCAGCGCCTTTGCGTGAATTCCTAGCTAGTGCTCCAGCTCCCGGATTTTGATGCCGCCGCCGGAGGTACGCAGGGTGAGCTTGGGGCCGCCTTGGTTGAGTCGGCCGCGCAAGGTGCCTTTGCCGATGCTGCCGCGCATGGTGACCGTCAAGTCCGATGTGACGCGGCCTCCGCTGGCCTTGGCATCCACATCGAATCCCAGGCCCTGTGCCAAATGGACGGTGATGTTGCCGCCCGAAGTTCCCAGGTAGCAGTCCTCTTCGGGCTGGGTGCCGATGCCGGCTGTGATCGAGCCGCCCGAAGTGCGGGCTTCCAGGCGTCCCAGAGCCTCTTCGATGCGGATGCTGCCGCCCGAGGTCTTGGCCGTGACGCTGCCTTGCGTGCGGGCGATCTCGATCGAGCCGCCCGAGGTATGCACATCGACTTGGCCGCTGCTTTCCTCCAGGCGGATGCTGCCCCCGGAAGTGCGTCCCAGGACCGTTCCGTCGATCCGTCCGAAGGTGAGGCCGCCGCCCGAGGTGGCGCTTCGCACCTCGCCTTGCAGGTCATCGACTGAAATGCTGCCCCCGGAAGTCTTCAGGTCGACATCGAATCTGGAGGGCACCAGAGCACGGATCTTGAGGCCCCGGTTGCCGAAATTGAACCAGCGAGATCCCCTGCGCCGCGCTTCCATCTCCAAAGTCACGTCGTTTCCGGCTTGGCTGAAGCGGATGTCGAAGAGATCTTCCAAGTCGCCCCGCCCATCGATGTCCAGGATGACCTGACCGCTGCCGCCGCTTTCGACCTCGATCGAGGCCCTTTCCGCCCTGACGGTCAAAAGCCCGCCCGGCGCCACCTTGAAGGTCTTTTCGATCTGACCCGGCGCCGCCAGCAAAGCACCGCTTGCTGAGGCCAGTAAAAAGAGGCAAAAACAAGACAATGCAAACAGCTTCTTATTCATCGGATCACTCCTTTTAGTTGCCTGATTTCCTATATCATTCCTAAGCGTCATCCCGATCAAAAAGGATGCCTCCCTGTTGGACTTCCCGGATCCGGGAGAAGTTGGGGCACTGTCCGAAGTTCAAAGTCCAAGGTCCAAGGTCCAAGGTCCAAGGTCCAAGGTCCAAGGTCCAAGGTCCAAGGTCTGCAGACTATATAATCTGCCGGTCTCCGGTCTCCGGTCTCCGGTCTCCGGCCTTCTCTTGCGTCTCTGCGCCTCTGCGTGAACCCCCTCTCCACGCCCGAATTCTGCTATACTGCATCTCACTCGCCAAACAGGTTTTTGGAACCGGGAGGGGCTTTTGGGCGTGAAAAGCCGGGGACAGAGGAAACGAGGAATCGAGTTATGAGCAGCGCCGCAATTGCCCAGTCATTTGTCAGCTTTGGCGATAACGCATTGGTCTCTGCTTACCTGGAAGGCGACGAACTTGCCTTCGAAGCCCTGGTGGGCCGCTACCAGGACAAGCTGGTCAACTATATCAATACACTGATTCACGATTACGACCTGGCCGTCGACTTGGCCCAGGAAGCCTTCATTCGCGTCTACCGCAACGCGGACCGCTACGAAGGCAAGTACCAGTTTTCGACCTGGGTCTATCGGATTGCCACCAATCTGGCCATTGATGAGATTCGCCGACGGGAGCGCAAAGGCAGGTTTTTCCTTTACAACGTGATGGCGGTCTTCCAGAAGGAGGACAAGGAATTCCCTTTGCCGGACACTCGTGAGTGCCCGGAGCGCTCGTTGGGCCGTTCCGAGCGTTTGGCCAAGCTCCAGTCGGCCATCGACTCGCTGCCTGAAAAGTATCGCTTGCCGTTCATTCTCAAGGAAGCCCAGGATCTCTCCTACGACGAGACCAGCAAAGTGCTCAAGATATCGCTGGGAACGGTCAAATCCCGAATCCATCGCGCCAAGATGCTGCTGCGGGAAAAGCTTTCCGGTATCGCGCTATGAACTGCAACAAGGTTGAAAAGCTTCTGCTCGAGGATGCATCCGTAGGCGGAAGGGCACCCATTCGGGAGCACTTGGCGGATTGCAGCCCCTGCAGGACACTTTATCAGCAACTGAGCGACATTGAGGATCTCAGTGTCTCCCTGGGCGGCGGGAAAGGCGCCCCGCAGGGTTTTTCGACTCAAATCTTTGCCCGGACAGTCGCACGGCCGCCCTCGCGGCACAGGACTGCTCCGGCAGCCCTGGCTTTGCTTTTTGTGGCGGGCGCGGCCAACCTGTGGACCTACCTGGCGGGCGATGAGGCTTCACCTGCTGCGGAAGCCTCGCAGGCGGTCCAGCAGGAGCCTGAGCTGCCCCGCCCCGCCGGCCTGCGCTGGGAAGATTTTCAGGACCGGCGCTTCGAGCCCCGCCCAAGCCCTTTCGTCGAGGTCGAATTGCATAGCCCATCGCAGGGCAGTTACGTTCTTCAGGTCCCATCCAGAATCCAGGTCCAGCGAGGACATTCTGCTCAAGGAGCCGACGTGACTCGGGTCAGCTACTGAGCCACGACTCTCTCAGTCCAAAAAGTCGGGGAGGTTGGAGAGAGTGAAGCGGAAAGCTCGTCAAGTACATCTCAAGAGAACATTCATTGCACTGGTTCTGCTGGCCGCGGCCACGCTCCCTTCACGGGCCCAGAGCGAGTTCGAAGGGGTGATCACACAGTCGGCCAAGAGTGACTTCCGGCGCTCCCTGGCTCGTGTCAAACTGGGTTTCAACGTTCCGGGAGTCATGTTCCAGGATCGATTCCTCCCCGATGTCCAACTGGAGGAGAAAGCCGAGTACTGGGGAGTTGTCATCGACCGGCGTGGCCTGATCCTTGTTCACGCGAGCGGCTTCGGCCTTTTCCAAAGAGACGCCAAGAACATCCGGGCGGCCACTTCGCGCGGCGACGGCAACTACCGGCCTGCAGACCTGTTGGGCATCGACAAGCGCACCGAACTGGTGCTGCTGCACAGCAACCAGTTCCACAATTCAAACCTGGCTCTGGCAAATCAGCTGGAGGATCCCGAGCCTTTCTTCGCCTCCTACGCCGGCGGCAAATGGTACCTAAAAAAGCACCGGATCCTTTCGATGAAAGGCGAGAGGTTTTTGCCCGAATCGACCCTGATCCTGGAGTCCTCCCGTCTGGACGATCGGCAGCAGCTGGTGGGGAGCCTGGTCTTGAACCGCAAAGGCAGGCTGGCCGGTTTGGTCACTCGCTTCAAGGAAGGGTTGTCAAGTCGGGCCAAGGCCGTCTACCGGATTTTGCCCACCCCGGTCCTGCTCGCCTCAGCCCGCCGCATCGGCAATACGCGCCGCACCATCGAGGCAGGATGGCTGGGCATCATGCTGGACCTTTCTCCCGGAATCGCGAGGCTCACCGATATTCTCCATCATTCCCCCGCCGAAAAAGCCGGGCTGCAGGAGGGCGATGTCCTGATGAAGATAGGGGGGCAGCCTCTCAACTGCCTCGAAGATCTGGGGATGGCCATACGCTGGACAGGCCCGGGAAGCAAACTGGACTTGACAATCGCCCGGGCTGGAAGGATCCGGCACCTTTCGACCGTGCTGCAGGCCCATCCCGTGGAAAACAGGATTTGGGCCATCGATATTAGGGAAAGCCTTCCTGCCCAGGGGCGAACAACGTCGCCAGTACAGCTGAGCTACCAGAAGACACAGCTTTTTCCCCTTCCCCAGTTGGGGATTGTTTTGGAGCCCCTCAATGCGGAATTGGCTTCCGAATTCGGGCTTCCCGTCCACAAGGGTCTGATTATCCGCCATCTCAGCAACGACTCTCCGGCCTTCCACTACTTCCGCACTGACGATGTGGTGATTCGGATCAACGGTCAAATGATCTGTTGCGCTTCCGGTTTGCACCTCGCCCTGCCGCAATCGCGAAAGGGCAAGGTGGTGATTGACTTCTATCGCGACGGCGAGCTGCAATCTGTGCAAGTCAATGCCGCCTCGTTCAGGCGTGCCAAGAGGTAATCAGCCTTTGCCGCTTGATCCTCGCTCACACCTCGACGATACTCAGTTGTCGGTTGTCAGTTGTCAGTT
>JANQFM010000987.1 GCA_028277865.1 Acidobacteriota bacterium | reverse complement strand
CACATCGGGTAGCCGTCAGCTTCGCGGGGCCAGTGGCGGCGCCCGATGAGCAGGACGTTGAGGTAAATGAAGACGGCTGTGGCCGAAAGGAAGTAAAGCAGCCCGGAAAAACTGATCACTCCGCGCGAAAAGTCGCCGAAGTAGCCGAAAACGCCCAAGGGTTCGAGAAAGCGGCCCAGCCAAGCCCACACCGCTCCGGCAGCCGTGTCGAGAAAGACGAAGCAGCTGCAGAGCAGTGCGCCCAGGATGAAGCCGATGGTCACGTTGGCGGTGAGCAGCGAGGCCAGCATCCCGGCCGCTATGAAGGCTGCACCGATCAGCCAGTAGCCGAAGTAGTTGCCCAACATCAACCCCAGGTCCGGGCTGCCCAGCCATAAAAGCACCAGGACGTGGCTCAGCGAAAAGAGCAGCGAGAAGCTGTAAATGCCCAGCGTGGCCAGGTACTTGCCCAACACCACCTCAAAATCCGTGGCAGGCAGGGTCAGCAACAATTCGTCGGTTCCCTGTCTTCGCTCTTCGGCCCATACAGACATGGTCAGGGCCGGGACGAAAAAAAGGAGCAGAAAGGGGAAGATACCGTTGAGCAGGTCGAGGTTGGCCAGATTGTTGAGAAAAAACCGCTCTTGCCAAAATGCGGCAATGGCACTCAAGAAGATAAACAGGGTGATGAACACATAGCCGGACGGATTGCTGAAATAGATGCGCAGATCGCGCCTGGCCAATGCCTTGATGACTCCAAAGTTGATTTTATCGCCCATTACTCGCCTCCTCCCTGGGATTCCGCCTCTGCCTGCGAAGCCTCGGGCTGCGGCTTCGAAACTTCCTCAGCCTTCTCCGGCTCAGGCTGGGGAGGCCGCCCGTGATCGGTGAGCCGGTAAAAAGGCTGTTCGATGGAGCCGTCTTCCTTGAGTTCAACAGGAGTCCCGTCGTAGACCAGGCGACCATTGTGAATGAGCAGCACCCGGTCGGCCACGGCATCCACCTCTTGCAGGATGTGGGTCGAAATCAAAATGGTCTTGGTCTGCCCCAGCTTCTGGAGGTTCTGGCGAAAGTCCCGAATCTGGTTGGGATCCAGGCCGGCAGTCGGCTCGTCCATGATCAGGACTTCGGGGTCATGCAGCAAGGCCTGGGCCAATCCCACCCGCTGGCGGTATCCCCGGGAAAGCTTTCCGATCGGCTTTTCCAGCACCAGGTCGAGCCCGCACTGGTCGATCACAGCATCGATCCGGTCGTCCAGCTCTTCGGGCTCCAGCCCGCGGGCCTCGCCAAAAAACTCCAGCAGGTCGATGGGTGTCATGTCCTGGTAAAGCGGCCCATTTTCAGGCAGGTAGCCCAGCTTGCGGGACGCCTCGATGCGCTGAGATTGCACGTCCAGCCCACCGATCGAGGCATGTCCCTGACTGGGTGCCAGAAAGCCGCTGAGAATCTTCATGGTCGTGGTCTTGCCAGCCCCGTTGGGGCCCAGGAAAGCCACAATCTGGCCTTGGGGAATCTCAAAACTGATTTCTTCGATAGCCACGAATGGGCCGTAGTACTTTGAAAGTCCCTGGGCCCGGATCATCGCCGAGGACCCGTTTTCCATCGCAGTTTACCTCCCGTCAATCGATTCAGTTCTTACAACTGTCGCCGCCCCGGCTGCCTCCGGATGTTGGTCGCCCCTGCAGCAGCCGATGGCTTTTTCAATACGCCGCTTTCGACGGCTGGAGAATCCACCCGTCGAGCAACGAAAGAAATTAACAAATTCAGTGATTTGACCGCAACTGCAAAGACGGCCACAAGCCCAACCTCCTTCGGCTGGCCCTGCCCGCACTCCTTTCTACGGCAAGATCGGCTGGAGGTTCCGCAGTTGACAATTCTCCACCCGGAGAGCAGAAATGCGATCAGAAAAATAAAAAAGGCGGAAGAAAGAGTTGCTCTCCCATCCGCCTCTTGTACCTCTTGGCGCCTTTGCGTCTCTGTGTAAAGTCCACCTCAGCGTTGATCGAAGGCAACCGCCTCCACGAGATGAAAGCGGAATTGCTGGCCCTGCTTCAGCTTCACTTTTCGCCCAGGGAATCCTGATCCTCGGCTCAGCAGGGCGGCACCCAATTGGCCGCCCAATCCAGCTGCTGTCCCAATCGCCAGCCTTCTTCCCGAAGGCGAACACCGACGGCAGCCCCTTCTTCCGCCGCTGTTGGCCAAGGAATCC
>JANQFM010000983.1 GCA_028277865.1 Acidobacteriota bacterium | reverse complement strand
ACATGGTGCGCTGCTTTTTGCAAGGGCAGCGTCCGGATGAAAACTTCGAGGACGGCCTGGCAGTCACCCAATTGCTCATGGCCGCCTACATGAGTGCCGAACAGGGGCGGACCATCGAGTTTCCACCGGATGGCCTGGACGAGTTCGTCCCCGCAGTAGCGCGCGGAGAGTGGAATCCCCGCACTGGGGCCGAGTCTTGAATCTTGATTCCGCTGTCTCCATGAAAGCTGGGTACTGGGGAGGCTGGGGGCTGGAGTCAGAACCTTCAGAATCTGTCGGCTCGGATCCCGGTTACCATCAGATAGACAGAATTCATGGGACTGCAGTAAGCCGCTTCAGCGGCGTTTCCCGAGGGGCTTCAGCCTTGAGATCCCGAAGAGAATGGCTGAAGCCTCGGAGAGGGAAGCCCGTTGAAACGGGCTATGGATTCCTTGCCTTTCCTCACCTCACCAGCCCTGAAGGACTGGCCTATCAACCCTCAGGGCTGAAGCCCTTCGGGAAGCCCGCTGAAGCAGGCAAAAGGAGGTTAGAAGCCAGAGTCGCAGAGAGCACTCGCAATGCAGGCCTCCCTGCGCCTTGCTACCCCCGCATCCTGCAGGTTTCTGCTCTCGGATTTCGGCACCAGTCATCGTCAACTACGGCCATCCACATTAGGCTGGAGATATCGATGCTTTCCTGAATTGAAACGAAGTCGATCACCTGGCTTCGGAATTCCTTCAGCGACAGCAAACCGACCCCGTTACCATACGTTGGCCATGAGGTTCCTTGGCCTTCCGGCCCTCTGGACCAACTCCATGCTTTCCATCATTCGCCGCAATCAGATAGAATGTCGTCTCCACAAGGTGGGGACGTAGCTCAGCTCGGAAGAGCGCCTGAATCGCACTCAGGAGGTCGAGGGTTCGAATCCCTTCGTCTCCACCAGCTTTTTCAACAACTTAGCGGAATTCAGGATCTGCTCCCAGTCGGCCTTGAGCCCCTCCCGACTTTGGCGGCGAAGACGCTATCGAGGAGGACCAGAGAGCGGCAACCCAAACATGCCGGCGACTGACGGTCTGGTTCAATCCCTGGATGTATCAGACCGGCGAGCAGGTTTGGGCCGGGCTGGCCCACGAGATTATCACTCAGATTACTGGACGTCTCCCTCGCCTGGATCGGGAGCGCTTTTGGCTGGAACTGAACCTGCGACGGGTGGACCGGCAGGCGGTCAGGCGCAAGATCTACGGGGTCGCTCTGGAGCGCTTGGCTGTCCCGGCCCTTGTTCTGGCGGCCTCTTTGCTGCTGACAGCAGCATTCGGGTTGACCCGAATGGTGATCGACCACGCTGAGCTGAAGCAAGTCGTATCTTGGGCGCAAGCTCTTCTGACGCCTTCGGGCGCTTTGGGATTCGTGAAGGAAGAACTGGGCTCCTTCAACGACATGATCCGCGACCCCGACTACCAGTCCAAAGTCGGATTCCTCTACCTGATGCACTCCGACATTCAGAAGGTTTCTGCCGAAAGGGGAAAGCGGCCAGAGCGGACGGCGTCATCGGTCGGGGCCAAGGGCTCTGCCAAAACCGCCTCCGCGCCCGGACTCACGGAGCAGAAAAAGCCGGGGGACGACGCGATCCGGACTGCAAAAAAGGAAAAGGCGGTATCGGAGCAGGTGAAGGCCATCGAACTAGAGTCGAAGGATCTGACCCTGGGATCCCTCTCCGAAGAGCGCGATTCTGCTCAAAAGAGGCTTCAAGCAGAAGGAGTGGAAGAGGAGGAGGCATTTGAAATGGCTGCCGAGGCAGTTGCCCGCCTCCTCCCCAAGGTCTACAGCGACGCCGACGAGATCGTTCAGACGGTGATCACTCGTCAAGCCTTACAGCTTCCCTCCAGAAACCCCCGCGAATTGAAGCGGCTGATCAACCTCTTCCGGTTCTACACTTTGGTGGCCAACGAGCGCCGGGTCTTCGCCAGGACCAAATCGGAAAGTCAAGAGGAGTCCTTCAAGAAAGTCGCCCGGCTCTCGGTCTTGATTCTGTGCTGGCCGTCTTTGCTCAACGCATTGGCCCATCCGGTCGAGGAATCAGGCGCGGCGTCAAGCAAGCAAGAAGGGGCCAAACCGGCTGCGGACGCCCAATCGTCGCCGCAGGAGGAGGATGATCCAGGCGCCGCCATCTGGCTGGAAAAGCTGGAAGAGGCTGCGGCCAAATCCCAAACGGAGTGGACCAAGCAACTGAAGGCGTCCGGCTTGATTCCCGCCAAAGGGGCCAATGCCTGGGAGCCGCCCTACGCCGACCTGCGCAATTTTCTGAAGGAGACGCCTGCGATCGGCAAGTTCGCCCGTGGCTTCATCTAACTCTAACTGTAGCTAGACGGTTACGCTCGCAAGGCGATTTGGCCGTTGATCCGCGATTCTAGAGTTTCAAGGTATGCCGAAGAGCAGCGTCAACTTCAGCCATATCGAGGAGGCCGATCACCCGATCGATCGACGCTACGGTCACCGTGGCCAGATTGTCTGTCATTACGACGGAATCACTGAGGAGTCCAGAGTTTTCTCCGGCAGGCGTCGATAACTCGACCAGAACCCGGCTCGGGTGGCGGGCGCGGAAAAGGCGGCTTGTGATCATCGATACAATAACCTGAGCCAGCCCCGTGTCCAGGCCGTCGGATTGAACGACGAGAGCGGGGCGAGTTTTGGCGGTGCGGAGGTCGGAGTTCGGGTAGAGGACGACTTGGCCCCGTTTAAAGTTCGGCCCTGGCATTGTCATAGTCGTCGTAGGCATCCATGGCCGGACTGTCCCACTCTTCGGCGAATGTCGCCAGTCGCCCTCTGAGGGCGCTCGCCTGAGCTTCATCGATCCCCCGTTCACTCAGGTCGATCGGTTCCTCCCCTTCCAGGAACGTCACGATTACTCGGCTTCTTCGAGGGACCTTCGCAGGTCGTTCCACCAGTTCGATCCTCCCGTCGCGATACACTCCTTCGACGCTCTTGAGCATTGGCACTCCTTCGGCCTCATATTACCAGAGTCCAGCGGTCGGGCAATTCCTTGCTAGCAGTCGAAAGACCGGCAACATACCATGGCCAAACTGTCGAATCTGAGGTTTTCCTCCGGTTGCAATTGCAACCGGAAA
>JANQFM010000981.1 GCA_028277865.1 Acidobacteriota bacterium | reverse complement strand
TCGGGAAGACCTGTCCGCGCCAGTCGATTCGGAACTCCCCGTCCTGGGAATGGATCAGAATATCCTCAATGCGATTGGCAATTTCCAGAGTCCAACGATTGCCTGCCTGACTGAGCAGGCGAACTGAATGGCCCTTTGCCAACTCTCCTTCGCCCAAGACGATCTGGAAGGTCCGGTCGGCTTGCGAATGGATCTCGACCGAGGTCGCCTTGTCGTGCAGGATAGCTTCAGCTTTCATGCGCTTGGCCTCTTTTCCTGGAGTGGGCCGTGTCTTGAATTTTCAATTTCCGGCAAACACGCCGAGGGGTTACATTTCCTCAATCATTCAGGACACGACCCGGAAAGTCGTCGGAAAGCGGTCAAATTCCTTCCACGCGTTGGATCTGCCCTGGGGCGCCGCCGCTCTGACTGCGGTGCTGCGGCGCTCCAAAAAATAACCGATCGAAGCTGCCAACAAAGGGACCGTACCGTCCTCAGATGTTTTTTGCATCTGTTCGAGCAGGCCGTGCCTGTCGATGAAATCCGTACTCAGGCGCCCCTGCAGAAACTCCGGGTGGGTGAGCAGCACTTCGAAAAAGGGCTGGTTGGTGCGCACTCCCGCAATGCGGTACTCCTTCAATGCCCTGCGCATGCGTTGGATGGCTTGGCGGCGGTCGTCGCCGTAAGCGACCAGCTTGGAGATCAGGGGATCATAGTGGATGGGGATCTCAAATCCCTCATAGACTCCGCTGTCGTTGCGGACACCCGGCCCGGCGGGTTCGAAGAGGGCCTGAATCTTGCCGGGCGAGGGGAAAAAATTGTTGAAGGGGTCTTCGGCGTAAATGCGGCACTCGATGGCCGCGCCCCGCAAACGGATGTCTTGCTGGCGGTGACTCAGCCGCCGGCCTGCCGCCACCCGGATCTGCTGGCGCACCAGATCCACCCCGGTGACCAGTTCGGTGACGGGATGCTCCACCTGAAGGCGCGTATTCATTTCCAGGAAATAAAACTGCGGGCCTTGGTCGGTTTCCTCCACCATCATTTCGACCGTGCCTGCGTTGTAGTAGTCCACTGCCCGAGCCGCCTTGAGGGCCGTCCCCCCCAATTTTTGGCGGAAACCTTCGTCCACGATCGGGGAGGGGCTTTCTTCGACCACCTTTTGATGGCGGCGCTGAATGGAGCACTCGCGTTCGCCCAGATGGATGAGGTTGCCGTGGCGATCGCCCAGCACCTGGACCTCGATATGGCGGGGACGGATCAGGAACTTTTCCAAAAAGACAGTGGGATTGCTGAAGGCGGCCTCGGCTTCGCTGCGGGCCTGGTTGAAGGCCGAGCGAAGCTGGGAGTCGTCCCGGACCACCCGCATTCCCTTGCCTCCCCCGCCGGCACTGGCCTTGAGCATCACCGGATAGCCGATCTTGCGGGCCGTTTGCATGGCGTCTGCGACCGTTTCGACTGAGCCCTCGGCCCCGGGAACCACCGGCACTCCAGCCTCGAGCATGGCCTTGCGGCTGGCGATCTTGTCCCCCATCAGGCGGATCGAAGAGGGCGCCGGTCCGATGAATTCGACCTGGGCGTCCAGGCAAGCTTGTGCGAAGTCCTCGTTTTCAGCCAAAAAACCGTAGCCTGGGTGGATGGCTTGAGCGCCGCTGCGCCGAGCTGCATCGAGTATCTTCTCGATCACCAAATAGCTTTCGACCGAAGGGGCCGGCCCGATCTCGTAGGCTTCGTCGGCCAGTTGGACGTGCAGGGCCTTGCGGTCAGCCTCGGAATAAACCGCCACGGGCGAGATCCCCATCTCCCGGCAGGCCCGGATGACGCGAACCGCAATCTCTCCCCGATTGGCGATCAAGATCTTTCGAAACATGGTCTTGCCACAGAGGCACAGAGTTCACAGAGTTCACAGAGTTCACAGAGTCCAGATTTCCATCTTCCTTTCTGCGCCTCTGCGCCTCTGCGCCTCTGCGTGAAACCTCCTCTACAGCGGAATGTTGCCGTGCTTTCTGGGCGGATTGCGGTCGCGCTTGTTGGAAGCCATTTCCAGGGCGCGGATCAGCTTGGGGCGGGTGACGGACGGTTCGATGACCTCGTCGACGTAGCCCCGTTCGGCCGCCACGTAAGGGTTGGCGAACTTTTCCCGATACTTCTCGGCCTTGGACTGGGCGAATGCCTGGGGGTCTTCGGCCTGCTGCATCTGCTTTCGAAAAAGGATCCCCACAGCGCCCTCCGGCCCCATCACCGCAATTTCAGCAGTGGGATAGGCGTAGTTCATATCGGCCCGGATGTGCTTGGAGGCCATCACGCAATAAGCGCCCCCATAGGCTTTGCGGGTGATGAGGGTGATCTTGGGGACGGTGGCTTCGGCGAAGGCGTAAAGCAGCTTTGCGCCATGCTTGATGATGCCTCCGTGCTCCTGGGCCACTCCGGGCAGGAACCCCGGCACGTCCTCCAAAACGATCAGGGGGATGTTGAAGGCGTCGCAAAA
>JANQFM010000935.1 GCA_028277865.1 Acidobacteriota bacterium | reverse complement strand
AAGACAGTCCGCAACAAGCTGAAGGCTTACGGGATGTAATGAAAGTCCGCACGCGCATTGTGGTGGGGCTGTCGCTTCTGATTGTCTTGGTCTTCGGTGTCCTGCTGATTCAATCGCTATTCCTGTCCCATCTGCGCAATGTTTCCATCGACCTCAAAGACAGCAGGATTCCGACCGTGCGCAACATGCGCGACCTCAAGGAGCAGCTGCAGCGTCTGCATCGTTCCTCAGTGCTGCTTTCCAGCAGTAATTGGAGAGATCCCGCCTTCCGCGACAACCTGGCCAACCATTATGAGTTTCTCCTCAATGCCCGCGTCCGGATCACCGAAAAAATGCTGACCTTGGAGCAAATGGTTGCCGAGGTCGAAAGGGTCGGGGAACACCGTCCATGCAGGCTCAGACCGAATCTGGATGAAGTCAAGACGCGCCTGAAGCCCTATGAACAAATCGCTGCTGAAATCGAGGAGAGATTCCCCGACAGTCCTCTGGGGGGTACTTTGCGGAATCTGGCCAGCCAACTGGGTCAGACGGACGATGATTTCCGCGAAGCCATCGAAGATCTCGGCTTGGCCGTTGAATGCGTGGTGGAATCATCGGTCAGTGAATCGGTGGATAAAGCCGACAGGGTTGTGGCGCTATCGGCTGTTCTGATCGTGGCTGCCTTGGGAGCCAGCCTGTGGGCGGGGATCTGGATGGTCCGCTCCGTAACCGGCCCCTTGGAAGCCCTAACCAAGGCCCACCGCAAGTGGATGCTGGAGGATTTTTCTCATCAGGTTCCAGTCGAAAGCAAAAGCAAGGACGAATTCAGTGAATTGGCCCGTTCCGGCAACGCCATGGCGCAGCGGCTTGGCCAGCTGGACGAGCTGAAGAAGGACTTCCTCTCCCACATCTCCCACGAGCTGAAGTCTCCCCTGAACGCCATCCAAAGCTCAGCCCAGATGCTGCTGCGGGAGACCTCCGGGACGTTGACTCCCCGTCAAAGGCGGCGCGTGGAGCTGATGCTGGAAAACGGGGAACGGCTTTCCAAGAACATTCTCAACCTGCTGGACTATTCTCGATTGGAGGCCGGCGTTTTTCATTACGACTTCGCTGTGCAGGATCTGATCCCGGTAGTGCACCGTTTCTTGGAAAGCGTGGAACCGGCGGTCCTGGAAAAAGGGCTGCGCCTGGAGAAGCGGATTCCCGTCGGTCAGCCGGTTCCCCTGCGATGCGACTCGGAACGGCTGCTCCAAGTGGTGGGCAACTTGGTCGACAATGCCCTCAAGTTCTCGCCACCGGATTCCTGCTTGGCGGTTCGATTGGAAGTCGGGGACCGATTGAAGGCCGATGGCCGGAAGCCGACTGATTCGGCGGTGCCATTCGCCCTGATTTCCGTGATCGATTCCGGTTCCGGCGTGCCGGAAGACCAGCAGGAGAGCATCTTCACCAAGTTTCACCAGGTTACCGGCTCGCGCAAGGGAGTCGGGCTGGGATTGGCCATCTGCCGCAAGATTGTACAGGCCCATCAAGGACGGATCTGGTACGAAGACAATCCTGAAGGCGGTTCGATTTTTCGTGTATTGTTGCCTTTGGCGACGCAGGGGATTTCGCGACAAGACGCCAAGACGCAAAGTTCGCAACGAGGGGATTGAAGAAAATGGCAAGCAAGTGCAATTGGGTCGGGGTCGGTCTTTTAGTGACGGTTTTCGCGATGGCTTTGGTGGCTTCAGCCCTGGCGGGCTCCAACCCGTGGAACCAGTTTCGGGGTCCCAATGGGTCAGGGGTGGCTGAGGCGGGAGGGTTGCCGCTGCACTTCGGGCCTGATCAGAATGTCATTTGGGCGGCCTCGGTCCCGTCGGGCCATTCCTCCCCGGTGTTGGGCGACGACCGGATTTTTCTGACTGCGGTCGAGGAGGAAGAGCTTTGGACACTTTGCCTGGACCGCAGCAACGGGCAGGTCGTGTGGCGCCGTCAGGCGCCCCGTCAGCGCCGCGAAGAGCTGGACTCGCGCAACAATCCCGCCTCGCCCAGCCCCGCGCTGGACGCGGCCGGCAACGTCTACGTCTTCTTTGCCGACTACGGGCTGATCTCCTACACCGATCAGGGGCAGGAGCGCTGGCGCCTGCCGCTGGGCCCCTTCGACAACATCTATGGAATGGGCGCTTCCCCGGTGATCGCCGAGGACAAGGTGCTGCTGGTGTGCGATCAGCAGACCGGATCCTACCTGATCGCTGTGGGCCAAGAGGATGGAAAGGTGGCCTGGAAAGCGGACCGCCCCGAAGCCAAGAGCGGGCACTCGACGCCCATCGTCTACCGACCTTCCTCCGGCGCCTCGCAGCTCTTGGTGCCGGGATCCTTTCAACTCAATGCCTATGACGTCCGAAGCGGCAAAAAGCTGTGGTGGGTCAATGGGCTGTCCTTCGAAATGAAGTCGACTCCTGTGATGGGCGACGGGATGGTGTACATCAACGGCTACGCCACTCCCCTCAATCAGCCCGACCGCATGATACAGATTGCCCCATTCGAGCAAGTCTTGGTCGAACACGACAAAGACAGCGACGGCAAGCTTTCCAAACAGGAGCCTGTCGACGATCTGACCAAGAATTTTTTCGACTACTTGGACCTCAATCAGGACGGTTTCTTGGATCAGGCCGATTGGCAGTACTTCCGGGCCGCCATGGCCACCAAAAACGGCATGCTGGGCATCCGATTGGGAGGCAGCGGGGACATGTCGGAACCCAATCTGGTCTGGCAGTACCACAAAGCGGTCCCCCAGTTGCCCTCGCCTTTGCTCTACCGGGGAGTCCTTTACATGATCAACGACGGGGGAATCGCCACCTCATTCGAGCCGACCAGCGGTAAGGAGATCGCAAAAGGCCGCATCCGGGGCGCCATCGACAAATACTACGCCTCGCCGGTGGCTGCCGACGGCAAGGTCTTTATGCTCAGCGAAACCTGCAAGGCGGCGGTGCTGGCCAGCGACGGCAGCCTGGAGGTGCTGGCCGTCAACGACCTGCAATCCTCCTGCTATGCCACTCCGGCAATCGATTCCGACCGCATCTACATCCGTACCCGCGACAAGCTCTACGCCTTCGGTGAACCGTCGTCGTGAAACCAGGTCTGCCAATGAATCGATGGCTGAAGCCTCGGCTGAAAGCCCGTTGAAACGGGCTCTCGGTTTTTGCGCCAACTCGGAACCAGCCCTAAAGGACTGGCCTATCAACCCTCAGGGCTGAAGCCCTTCGGGAAAGCCCGCTGAAAGCAGGCGGGGCGAACCGGGCTAAACCTAGCGAGGCAGCGCCTCAGACCGGGAAGGCCGGGAGCGCCCGCATCTTGCGGGCTTCTGGAGTCTGGATCCGCTCGGCTGCCAGGATCGGGATCCCTCCAGAGGC
>JANQFM010000933.1 GCA_028277865.1 Acidobacteriota bacterium | reverse complement strand
ATTCTCGCCTTGGAATATGCTCTCCGACTGACGACTGACGACTGACGACTGACAACTGACAACTGACAACTGATGTACTGGACTCGCGTATTGCACCTGCTGGAGGATGGCCAGAGAGTCTTCCTGGCTTTGGTCGCCGACAACACCCGCCACTCGCCCGGAACCCAGGGCGCCCGCCTGCTGGTGTCCGAAAAGGGCGAGACTGCTGGGACCATCGGCGGAGGCATCATGGAATTGCGCCTGCTGGAGGAGGCTCGGCAGGTGCTGCGCCAAGCGGACTTCCCTCCACAAATCCGGACCCTGCACCATCGCAAGACCGGTCCCGGCGAAAAGTCGGGAATGATCTGTGCCGGAAGCCAGACCAATCTCCTCCTTGTCTGTCTTCCATCCCGCGACAGCAAGGCTGTGCGGCAGATGGTTGAATTGCTGAACGGGGGGCAGGCCGGCACTCTGATCATCGATCCGGCAGGCCTTCATTTTCGGCAAGAGCCGCCCGACCTGTCGCGTCCCCAGCGAGAGCTTCGCCGGAAGGGGGATGCCTGGGAATATCGGGAAGAGCTGCTCAACCGCAAGCGGATTGCCATTGTCGGAGGAGGCCACTGCGGGCTGGCCTTGTCGAGGTTGATGCGGCAATTGGGCTATGACGTGCAGGTCTTCGACGACCGGCCCGAGGTCGAGACCCTGCAGCAAAACACTTTTGCCCACCGCATCGAAATTGTCGGGGACTACGCCCAGGCCGGAGCCCGCATCCAACATCCCGAACTGACCGCCGTGGTGGTCATGACCGCTGCCTTCCCTTCGGACGTGCGGGCTTTGACGGGACTGGCCGGGATTCCCTTTCCCTTTACCGGTCTGATGGGTTCGGCTGCCAAGCTGGGCGAGATTTTTCGGCAGTTGCAAGAGCAAGGCGTACAACGCAGCGAGATTGCCAACCTGCACGCCCCGGTCGGCCTATTGATCGACAGCAAGACCCCGGAGGAAATCGCCGTCAGCACAGCAGCTCAGATCCTGCAGGTGAGAAGCGAAACGCCCCCCATCCAATGAGCAGCTTGACGGGGAATCCAGGCAAAATCTTTCACTTAAGGAGAACCGGGCAGCAAAAGGGCAAGCCACGTGCCGGGCTTGTCCCGGTCGGGCTGTGTTTAGTTACCAGACCCTTCAAAAACGCAATCGCCACCACGGAGCTTGACTCCGTGGAGCGATGATCCATGACTGGGATCCCGATCGTTGGAAGACCCTCCCAGCCCAGGCAAACCTGCGCAGCCAGCAGCATGGATTCTCCATACACTGCGTCCACCACGATCCTTGCTCATGTCTTCTAAGACAATACTGAAGAATTTTCTAGTATTTGCAATTTATAATAGGCTATAGTAGAAGGCCTACGCGCTGCCGTCCGCAAAAGCGGCGACGTATCCATTGAGGAGACCGGAAACCGGCACAGGACTCCAGAGTCGGAAACCAGGATCTGAAGGCCGGCTCTCGACCTTGAGGGCTGCTCATAAGCCACACATTCAAATCTGACGAGGTACTGGAGAAAAACGTGTTGCCAACCGAATCGCATCATCAACCAAGGAGCTTCCCATGATAGAGATTCTCTCTCTTTTACGCGTGGCTGCGCAGTCCCGGCAGGCCGCCCTTTCCGACGACGACAAGGCCCAAATCCAGAAAATCATCGCCTTTCAGCAAAGCATCATTAAAGCCGTTTCCGAGAACCCGGAACCGTTTCAGCCCTCGGTGCAATTGCTGGCCGAGTATCTGGGCTGCGGTACCAGCGACAGCATTGCACGCCAGTATGCCAACCAGATGATCGTCCAGTACCGCGACTATCTCGAGAAGCAAGGCTACCTGCAAAAGGGGCAGGGCTTCCAGACCGTCGAGCAATGGCTGGCCGCCATCAACTATGTGATTCAACGCGCTCCGAAGTACAGCGGACAGCAGTTTCCCATGTCGTCATTGTTCGTCTTTGTGATGTTCACTCCCTCGGGGGCCGCCCTGTTCCGCCTGAAAGAGTTCAACGCACTGTTGACTTGCGTTCTCCAGGCTTGGTGTGTCTACCTCGATACGCGCGATTCCCGGGAAGTTCTGATTGAGCCCGGCGGCTGGTTGTCCGAGGAGGCGCAGAAGAAACTGTGCCTTCAGCAGAGCGTCAATTATCTGCGTCGGCATGAGCCGTATTGGGGCTTCGAATCGTTCAACGCCTTTTTTCACCGCGAGTATCAGCTCGACAAATACCGCCCGCTCAGCGGCCCCGGCGACGACAAGGTGATCGTTTCCGCCAACGACGGGACGGTCTACCGCGTGGCCCGCGACGTGAAGCTGTGCGATACCTTCTGGACCAAGGGGCAGGAGTATTCGTTGATCGACATGCTCAGCGGCAGTCCGTATACCGAAAACTTCATCCGCGGCGATGTGCTGCAGTCGTTCCTGGCCGGATCGGATTACCATCGCTGGCATGCGCCGATCAGCGGCAAAGTGCTCGAAGCGCGTGTGATTCCCGGCCTCACCTTCAGTGAGTTGCTTTCCGAGGGATTCGATATCTCCGCCGGCACGAAATCCCAGGGCTACGAGGCCATGGTCAATACGCGCGGCTTGATCGTCATCGACAACCCGGCGATCGGGAAGGTGGCGGTCGTTCCGATCGGCATCACGGAGATTTCCTCGGTCACCATTGCCGTCAGCCCCGGTGACCAAGTCGACAAAGGCGAGCAGATCGGCTACTTCAGCTATGGCGGATCGAGTCTGGCCCTGGTCTTCCAGAAGGGCATGGTGAAATCGTTCACGGCCAAGAAGGTGGAGCACCCCCCGCAACCCGAATGCAAGACAGTTGAGGACTGTCAGGCGAGTGAAGGCTGCCTTCGGGTCAGGGCGGAGGTGGCTTTGGCGAATTGATCGGTTTGGCAGTGCCTGAGGGAGTCTCGCGCAAAGCCGCAAAGAACGCAAAGTGAAGCAAGGCAAAGGATTGCCGGCTGTGAAGTGATTCCCAAAAAAGTAAGCATTCGGTTAACCCGTGGGAGGAATCGAGTAGCTTCTCCGGGCCGCCGCCGGGCCTGCCCCGGCGGAGCCCACGACTGGAAAGCTAGAATCGGTGGAGCCAAAGAATAGCGCATCCCCTC
>JANQFM010000897.1 GCA_028277865.1 Acidobacteriota bacterium | reverse complement strand
ATCTGAGGGTGCCGCCCGCTGTAGGAGAGGTGTTGGCAGTCCACTGTGACATCGAATCGCGGATCCTCCCAAAGGCCGTCCGCTGTGAGCCGAAAATCCGCCTGGCCCTCCAAAGGCAGCCACTCCTGCAAAGGGGAGATCGATTGCAGTGGAATGCGGCGCCCCTGTGCTTGGCCCTCCAACCGCCCCTGGCCATCCAGGCGAAGCGAGCCGCTGATCGTCCCCGCGCCGATTGACCCCCGGAGGTCCCGCAGACCAAGGGCCGCATCCTCCAAAAGCACGTCGGCTTCCAGCCAATCCAGGGACTGGCCCCTCAACGAGGGCTCATCGACGCGCAGAGCGCTCTCCAGCCGCCAGCCCTTCGTCGCATCACGGGTCAGCTGCAACGGGCCGGAAACATGGCCTTTGGGCCGGATGCCGGCCGCCGCCAGTTCTGAGATCAGGGAGTGGAAGCGCTGCAGGGGAAGGCGGTCCAGGCGGGCCTTAAGATCCAATTGAGCCGCCTTGGGACGGTCCAAAGGGATGCCGATCTGTCCGGCCTCAAGCTTCAGGCCGGAACCCTCCAATCGAGTTTCTGCCAGCCGAAGGATTCCTTGACGGATTTGAAAAGCGGTCTGAAATCGGCCCAAGGGCCGGCCTTCCCAGTCAAGACGGCTTTCGTTCAGACGGCCATTGAGCTGAATCTCGCCTTGCCCGCCCTCCAGCCGCCCCTCGGCCAGCAGGGCGCCATGCGATGAAAGTCCCCGGCGCAGCGCCTGAGGGATCGGCTCTCCAATCTCCTCCAGCAGAGCCTCCAGCAAGCGCTGGCCGTTACTTTCACGAACCTTGAAATCGGTCACGTACCTCCAACTCATCCAATCCGCCTGAGCCTGAAAATCGATCTCGGTACCCTCGCCGACGGCCCGAGCGTCCGGCAACTGAACTGTCGAACCCGACATCCGAAGCGAGGAATCCCCTTGCAGGTGCAAAGCCTCCAACAAGCCGCTTCCCAGCCGATCGAGCCGGGCAGCCGCCCGGTAGCTGAGCCGGCCTTCACCTTGCATCTTTTCCCACTCCAGCCCCGGCCAGTTGAGATTGGCTTGCACAGTCGCCCGACCTTCCAAAAAAGGAAATTGGCCGCTGAAATCAAAGTCGCGCAAGCCCACCTTCATGCGGCTTTCCACCTGGCTGCCAATACCCAGCACTCCCGAGCTTTGAAGTTCTGAGCCACTCAAGCGGGCTTTCAATTCCCTGAATTCGGCCCTCTGGGGGTTCAGGTCGATTCGGGTTTCCAGGCCTTCGAAGAGCCGTCCCAGGACGGACACCTGGGTAGCCTCAAGGCGCCCCTGGTAGTGAAACTCGCCGCCCTGCCCCAAAAGCCGTCCCTGGCTTTTGAAGAGAGCCTGTTCGACGGGCGTCAAAAAGCCCGGGCTGCGAAATGCGTCAAACTCCCCTTGGGCCTGAAAGTCGAAGCTGTATCGGAGGTTCTCCAGATCGTTGATGCGGCCCTGCAGGGCAACCTCCAGGCCTGGGCCAGTCAGAGAAGCCTCCAAACGGCTCACCTGGCGGGAATCCGCCCGAAACACCACTTCAATGCGCGAAGGCGGCAAGGTGATCCGGTCGGTCTGCAATTCGAAGCCCTGCAAAACCATCCGGCCCGAATACTCGCCGGGATTCGGGGTGGCCTGGATCTGAGCCTGGACTCCGAAGCGGGAAAAGTTGAGGGGGATGTCGCGCTGGTTGTAACGCAGCAACCCGTTGCGGATGCTCAGGTCATCGATTCTGACAGGAGGAAGGGCCGATTCCCGCCCGGCTGAACCCGCACTGAACATCTCGGCCAGATTGAGGCGTCCGCTCTCCTTGCGGCGCAGGCGGAAAACTGAGCCTTCCAGTTCCAGTCGGTCCAGACTCAGGCCTGGGCGGCGCCAGAAACCAAGCGGAAGATCCGCCTTTGCCCGCCCCAGGTCAATTGCCGGCTCTCCGGAGGGGCGTCCCTTTTCGAAAATGCGAAGTCCCTCGACCTCGAAAACGAGCCCCCACAGCCGAAGGCGCACTGAATCGACTTCGGCCTCAAGAGGGAATCGGGCTTCCAAGGTGCTGATGATCCAGCCTTTGGCCCGAAGGCTGAAGGAGTCGCTGCCCAGGTAGATCCAGGCGCTGGCCAACAAGACCGCCAGCAGCAGGGCCGAGAGGATCAGGAGCTTTTTGAAAAGGCGCAACTTTCGCATCGTCTCTCGTCTCTGCCGTACTCCCCGATCACGATTTTAGCAGTTCTCAGTGATCAGGCGGCGCAGGTCCAAAGCCCAAAGTCCAAGGTCCAAGGTCCAAGGTCAGGCAGAGTTTTCCGGATCACGGGTACCGGGCACCCGGTTCCG
Source organism: Acidobacteriota bacterium (assembly GCA_028277865.1). GTDB lineage: Bacteria > Acidobacteriota > UBA6911 > RPQK01 > DATIPO01 > JANQFM01. The sequence continues at coordinate 6,732 of JANQFM010000897.1, read as the reverse complement.
GGGTTCCAGGCTTGCGATTAGATCCTCGGGAATCAGAGTCCGCAAACCGATGCCTCCAGCTCTACAGTTTTCAGGCCAGAATCAAAGCCACTGCCAAGCTCTAGGCTTCAAGTCTGATTTTCTGCAGACTTTGGACTTTGGACTTTGGACTTTGGACTAAACTCTCCAACTGCCAACTGCCTCTCCACAGCGGTTGACAAGAGCCGGTCGGGATGATTATATTTTCCTCCATTTTTGCGGGAGGTTTTGGCTATCAGCGACAAGGCAGACACCAGGGCACAGGTAAACCTTTCCTTCGCGAGCGCGTTCAGCTACATCGATCTGGTCCAGGACGTCTCGGACAATATCACCAAGATTATTGGCTTTGACGATGACGCCCGCTACTGGATTGGCATGTCCATCCGTGAATCGGTAATCAACGCTATTCAGCATGGCAACGGAGAGGATGAGAGCAAGAAGGTGGGAGTCTGCTTCAGCGCATTTTCAGACCGGCTGGTGATCTCCGTCCAGGATCAGGGCGAAGGCTTCGACATCAGCAAAGTCCCGGATCCGACCGATCCCAAGAACCTGCTCAAGCCCAGTGGGCGGGGCATATTCTACGTCCGCTCATTCATGGACGCAGTGAGCTTCAACGAGCGGCCCGGGGGAGGATTGGAAGTCCGTTTGGAAAAGAGACTGAACAAGGCAAATCAAGGAGAGGACGATGAAGATTGAGGACCGGTTGGTCAACAACGTTACCATTCTAGACGTATCGGGCAAGATCACCATTGGAGAAGGCAGCATCGAAGTCCGCAACAAGGTCCGAAGCCTGCTGGAGGCCGGCAAAAAGGACATTCTGCTCAATCTGGGCGATGTGAGCTACGTGGACAGCTCCGGCATCGGCGAGTTGGTGAGCTGCTACACCACAGTCACCAACCAGGGAGGCCAGTTGAAGCTGCTCAACTTGACCAAGAAGATGCAGGAGCTGCTGGCCATCACCAAGCTTCTGACTGTTTTTGACACCTACAATGACGAGGGCGCTGCGCTTTCCAGCTACCAATAAGGTCCTCCGCGAGTTTAGGCTGCTTTTGCCGGGATCGCCCGCTGCCGGGCGATCCCGGCGTCTTATCTCCAACCGCGCCCGGACACCCGTCTCAATCCCCTCTCCCTCTCAGGCTAGCCCGGAATTCCCATGGAATGTGGGGCCGTGTTTTGAATTTGATGCCTGCTGAAAAACTCCTGTCTCCAAGGAGGCTGGAGGTTTCAGCGGAAACGGAATCGAATTCTCGTTTTCAACTCAAGTCGTCTCAAATATTTGCATGATGCTAAAAACAAAAAATACAAGGCACGGCCAACCGATGATTGCTCGGACTTGGCGGGGGGAGACAACTTTGGAAAATGCCGAAAGATACTTGCAGCATCTGGAGGCGTCCGTGTTGCCGGAATTGCGGGACATACAGGGCTTTTGCGGTGCCTATGTGTTGCGAAAGCCCTCGCACGAAGGCTTTGAATTCTCTATCATTACATTGTGGCAGTCCATGGAGTCCATCCGTAGCTTTGCAGGGGAGAGGCCCGAAGAGGCGGTCGTACCGGCGTCGGCCAGGGCGCTACTGAGTCGCTATGACAAGGCGGTCAGCCACTACGATGTATTGACCGCGCCCCAGCAAAGGGAGTAAGTCCGGGGCTCCGCTGGAGAGTTCGATGGCCAAAGAGAATCATCGCCCACAGCCCGGAAGAGCTTCCCGGCGCCTTTACGTCCCGGCAGTGGGTCCCAGGCTGAGCAAGCTTTTGGCCCTGGTCTTCGGCCTTTTTGCCCTGTTGGCGGTCAACGCCCTTTACCTGGTGAGCGTCAGCCTGCTGGAGTGGTCCACAGGCGCGGTGTATCAGAATTGGTTCTACCTGATCATGTTCCTGGGCCACTTGGTGCTGGGCTTGTTGATCGTTGTGCCCGTGGTGGTCTTCGGTTTGGCCCACATGCGCAACGCCCGCAGCAGGCCCAACCGGAGAGCGGTGCGGGTTGGCTATGCGCTCTTCAGCACGGCTGTGCTGCTGCTCATCAGCGGTATTGTGCTGACCCGGGCCGACTTCATCCTCTTCCAGCTGGAGGTCAAGGATCCATCGATCCGTGCCGCCGCCTATTGGATTCACGTCCTGGCGCCTCTGATGGCGGCCTGGCTGTTTGTGCTGCATCGCCTGGCGGGCAAGCGGATCCGCTGGAGGGTCGGCGCCAGCTGGGCTGCAGTGGCCGCCGGATTTGCTTTGGTCATGCTCATCCTGCAGGCCCAGGATCCCCGAGCCTGGAATCAGGCCGGCAACCCGCGCGGCGAACAATACTTTTTCCCCTCGCTGGCCCGCACCTTAAGCGGCGACTTCATTCCGGCTCAGATCCTGCAAAACGACCGGTATTGCCAGGAATGCCATGCAGACGTTCACGCCGGCTGGGCCAACAGCGTTCACCGCTTCGGCTCCTTCAACAATCCTGCATACCTGGCCAGCGTCCGAGAAACGCGCCAGGTTCTTTTCGAGCGCGACGGCAACGTCCAGGGCTCGCGCTTTTGTGCCGGATGCCATGATCCGGTGCCCTTTTTCAGCGGCGAATTCGACCAGGGACGCTTCGACGATCCGGATTACGACCTTTCCTCGGACCCCATGGCCAACGCCGGCATCACCTGCACCAGCTGTCACGCCATCACTCACATCAACACCCCCAAAGGCAACTCCGATTACACCATCGAGGAGCCCATCCACTACCCCTTCACATTCACTGAAAGCCGATTCCTGCAGTGGGTCAACCGCCAATTGGTCAAGGCCAAGCCCGAATTCCACAAGAAGACCTTCCTCAAGCCGCTGCACAAGACGACCGAGTTTTGCGGCGCCTGCCACAAGGTCCACCTGCCGGAGGAATTGAACAAGTACAAATGGCTGCGCGGCCAAAACCATCAGGATTCATTCTGGCTGAGCGGAGTTTCGGGGATCTCGCCTGCCAGCTTCTATTACCCCGAAAAGGCCGAGCCCAACTGCAACAACTGCCACATGCCCCTCAAGAAATCCGACGACTTCGGCGCAAAGGACTTTGACGGCAGCGGGCGGCTCAGCATTCACGACCACCAGTTTCCCTCGGCCAATACCGCCATCCCCCATCTGTTGGGCCTTCCCCAAAAAGCCGTCCAGGCCCACTATGATTTCAACCAGGGCGTGGTCCGGGTCGACATCTTCGGCATCAAGGAAGGCGGCACCATCGACAGCCCACTGAGCGCTCCCCTGCGTCCCCAGGTGCCCTCATTGCGGCCTGGGGGCGCCTACCTGCTGGAGGCGGTGATCCGCACCCTCAAGATGGGCCATTTGCTCACTCAGGGTACGGTCGATTCGAACCAGCTTTGGATGGACGTGACGGTCCGCAATGGCGGGCGCATCATCGGGCGCAGCGGCGGGATGGACAGCTCTGGACGCGTGGATCCCTGGTCTCACTTCGTCAATTCCTACGTCATCGACCGCCGGGGCAAGCGCATCGACCGACGCAACGCACAAGATATCTTCGTGGCCCTTTACAACAACCAGATCCCTCCGGGAGCAGCCGACGTGGTGCATTACCTGCTCAAGGTGCCGCCTGATGCAAGGGGCGAAATCGTCGTCGACGTGCAGCTCAAGTACCGCAAGTTTGACACCACCTACCTGCGCTTTTTCAAAGACGACCCGACGGCGTCCAACGACCTGCCGGTCATGGTCATGGCCTCCGACCGGGTGACATTTCCCGTCCAGGGCTCCGCTGCCGAGACGGAAATTTCCCCATCTCCCATTCCCGTTTGGCAACGCTGGAACGATTACGGGATCGCCCTGCTGCGAAAGGGCGCCCGCGGCGAATTGCGTCAGGCTGCCGAAGCCTTCGGCAAAGTCGAGCAACTGGGCCGGCCGGAGGGGCCACTCAACTTGGCCAGAGTCCACGTCAAGGAAGGATTGGTGCAAAGCCACGCCCCCGAGGCCTTGGCAAGGGCCAAGAAGGCGCAGGCCAACGAGTGGACAGTCCTTTGGTTCACCGCCTTGGTCAACAAGGAAAACGGCAACTATGACGAAGCGCTCAAGAATCTCAAGGATCTGGTGCAAGGCGGGTTTGCCCAGGCTCAGGGGCGCGGTTTCGACTTTTCCAGGAACTACGAGGTATTGGCCGAACTGGGCCAGGTGCTGCACCGCCGGGCGCTGCGCGAACGCGGCAGGCAACGCCAGCAGTACCGTCGCCAATTGCTGCAGGAAGCAGAAAGCTGGTTTCACAAGGCGCTTGAATACGATCCGGAAAACCTGGCCGCCCATTGGGGGTTGAAGCAGGTCTATCAGGAGCTGCGCGAGCGGGAAAAGAGCAAACACCACGCTCAGCAGCACGCCCGATACAAGCCGGACGACAATGCCAAAGACCGGGCCATCGCCCAAGCCCGCCAGGACAACCCGGCAGCCAACCATGCTGCCGAAGCAATCGTGATCTACGATCTGCAGCGCCCCGGGATGGAAAGCTATCTCCGCACGTCCCCCGAGCCGCTTCCTCCCTCCAACCAATGACCCCTCAAGTGATCCCGGATGGGAAGCGCCATCGCACTCATGGAAAGAGTGATCTTGATGATAGGTCAAACAGGCTTATTGAATTCCTCGGAAATAGCGAAGGGCATCAGCAAGGTGACATTCCAAGCCGCAATCAGTGATATTCATCCCCTGCTGGCTATTGACCATGGCAAGGATGGCTGCCAATCATTCGCATGCCACTCATTGTGCAAATGCAGGGAGCGTTGTTGAGGCCACTGCTGCCTCTTGCAGAAGCGACCGCTGATCGTGCCGGGTCATGGCGGGTCGCTGCGGACCACTCACCAAGGCGAAAGTTCATCAAGCCTCGACGCGTAATTCCTGCTCCAGCCTTTTCAGGCCTTCACCGACGAATTCCTGGATCTTCTCCTTGCTTGCGTCATCCAGGCGCTTGAGGTAAAGGAACCATATGGAGACCAGCACCTTGGCATCGCGGGCATTCAGCTCCAAGAGCCAATCGATTCCATTGGCCGGTTGCCTCCAATACATCTTGACGTCCAAGCCAATCTCCTCAGCTTGACTTCTGACCCACTCGTTGGTCCAGGATTGACCATCCTTCACTGTCGGCATTTGAGTATCCCCCCATTTGTTTGAGCAAATTAAGGCTCGTCACAGACCATAATTGTATAACAGAAAACCCCGACATATGAATACTGCCAAAAAGACATGAAAGAACGTCTTGCAAAATGCTGGAGGCATTCTCTGCTTCTACTCTTGGGCAGTGGACATAGACGGCGCACAGTTGCAGCTTCCGTGCCGGCCGGTCGAGGGCTGGGGCTGCTCAGACTTGAATCATGATGGAGGGGTCGTGCCGGTTGAACTCGTAGCATTCCCGGCACGGTTGAGGCGGCTGGCCGTCGACCATTTCCTGACGCACTTGCCTGGCTCGAGGCCCGTTCCAGAGAGCCGGGAAGTCTGCTTCGAAGATGTTGCCGTAGGTCGGGCTCTGGTAGCAGCAAGGACGGACTTCTCCGTCGGGTTCGATGTAAAGGCTGGCCCAGGGCTTTTGGCATTCTGAGGGATCGGTGGGAAAGTCCGCTTCCTCGCGGCGCCGTTGCCATCCGAACATTCCGCCCCCCCGATTCAAGTAGACCATTTTCAACCCGTTGCTGAATCGGACACCCGTCTGCTGCGCTTTGCGCTCGGCTTGCTGGGCCATGCGGCGCGTCAGGTCGGGATGGTTCAGCAGCGAACGGCTCACCCAACTGCGGCGATAGATTTGGGTGGGCGTAGCCTGCACGGTGTGAATGCTCTTTTGCGCAGCGAAGTCGATGAAGTGCGGCAATTCCTCGATGTTGACCGTCATGAAGTTGGGCGTCAGGTTGATGCGCGGGATGTCGCTGTTGCCAGCCTGACGAGCCTCGATCAGCCGGTCGATTCCGGCCAAGGCGTCCTCCAGGCGGGCGTTGACGCGCAGGTCTTCGTAGACCTCCTTGCGCAAGCTGTCCAACGAAATCGAAATCTCGTCTACTCTGCATTCTACAAACATTTCGGCCATAACTTCGTCGATCAAGACCCCGTTGGTGGTAATTACCAGCGTGCAGTCCGAGTTATGCCTGATCAGTTGCAGAAGCTGCCGCAGCTTGGGATTGAGCAGGGATTCGCCCGGGCCAGTCAAAGAAAGGTACTTCCAGTAGCGCATGTAGGGTGCCAGGCACTCGAAAATGCGGATGGGATTGCGCTCCAGCTTGCGGTCCTGGATGTGCAGCAGACCCTTTTCACGGTCGGCGGCAGCCAGGCAAAAGCCGCACTTCAGGTTGCACCGGTTATCGGCGCCGATCTGGATGTGGTAGGGAAACGATTCCAGCACAATCCGGTTTTCCTGGTATTCCCGCTGGTTGAGCTGCATATTCTCTTCGGCGCTGAGAGCCTTGCCGGCGCGGTCCAGGGTTGTCTGCATGAGCGAAAATTATAGCATGCGGCCCTCAAGGAAACGGTCGTACCGACTGGGATCCAATCTCCGCAACCCGTAGACCACTTTGACTTTCCTCCCACCCTCTGCTTTACTGCCACAATCTCAGCAAGGAGGCCATTGTCACTGTCGGGAAATCGATCGCCCAGAACAGACCCACGCCGAGTATCCCTACTGGTTTTCCGCCGAGTCGCCTCCTGTTGGGACCCACGGCGTGTATCCGCCATCTTCCATTACGACCCATTAGACTGATGAAATTCCTCGTCTCCACAGAA
>JANQFM010000139.1 GCA_028277865.1 Acidobacteriota bacterium | reverse complement strand
GGTCCACTGGGACTCGACTTCCCGAGGGGCGTAAACCGCTTTCAGGGTCTCAAGGCGGCCCAGCAAAAGCGAGCCGCTGGCTCTGTAGCCCGTCTGTGCGGCCCGCCTTGCGTAAGCCAGGCGGCTGGCGAGGTTCAATCGCCGAACCAGGGGAACGGAAACCGGCTGCAAAAGCAGTGCGGCATTGCGCCCCGAAGCGTGCAGCCCGGGTTCGGATTCGCGCTCCACAATCAGGATGGAGCGGTCACAAGCCTTTGACAGGTGGAAAGCAGTCGAGGCGCCGGCAAATCCGGCACCGATGATCATGGTGTCAACTCTCGCCATGATTCCCAGCGTCTTCCACTTGGGAAGGCGGAGCGAAAATCAAGTGCTTGCGCAAGAACTGTTCGACGCTGTTGTAGTAGGCCTTCAACGTCTCGGTCTTGCGAAAGCCGTGGCCTTCGCCAGCATAGACTTCATAGAGGTGAGGGACTCCCCCGGCCCGTAACGCCTCGGCGATGGCATCGGACTGCGACCGGGGAACGACTTGGTCGTCCTCGCCCTGAAAGAGGGCCACGGGATCCTGGATGCGGTGAGCTTGAAACACGGGCGAACGCCGACGGTAGACTTGCGACGACTCGGGCAGCTTGCCCACCAAGGTGTCCAGGTAGTGGCTTTCGAATTTGTGGGTGTCGGTCGCCAGGTCAAAGAGGCTGGTGACGGCATAGCGGCAGATTGCGGCCTTGAAGCGCCCTGGATGGCGGATCAGAGCCATCAATACCGTGTACCCTCCTGCGCTGCCGCCGCTCAAGGCCAGGCGCTGATCGTCGGCCAGGCCATGACAGCCCAGGAACTCTGCTGCCGCCGCGGCATCTTCGACATCGGCCAGGCCCCAGTTTCCCTGCAGCGACTCAATGTAAGCACGGCCGTAGCCTGAGCTGCCACGATAATTCAGTTCCAGGACAGCATAGCCCCGACTGGTGAAGAACTGAATCTCGGAATTGTACTCGGCCACCGCCTGGCTGGTCGGCCCTCCGTGGATGTTGATGATGGCCGGCGGCAGCCCCCTGCAGTGGAAGCCGGGATTGCAAGGCGGGTAGAAGAGGCCGTAGCAGTGCGAAGTGTTTTTCCCCTGGACGGGTCCGAGCGGGATCTCGACAGGCCTAGGCTGGCTGAGGAAGTCCTTGCTGACCGCTTCGGGCTGGCTGCGCCTCCAGACCCAGACCTGGTTTCCTTGCAAGCTGGCCACGCGTGACGGGAAGGCCGATGAGGAGCCGATCCAGGCCAATCGATCCCCTCTTGGAGAGGAGGCCAACTGGTTCAGGCGGGTGTAGTCGGAGGCCTGGCCTCCGACTTGGCTAAGCTTGCCCGAATCGAGGCCGAAGCGGACCAGTTCGAAAAGGCCCCTTCGGTTGCGGATCAGGAAAACCGAGCGGCCATCTGCTGCCCAGGCCATCCAACGCAATCCCTGAATCCAGGCCGGCCCACCGAAGTCAGCCGCCTCGGAAAGCAGTGGTGAAGCCTCTCCCGATTCCGGATCCATCAACCAAGGCTGCATCCAGCCCTGCTGGTCGCAAAGGAAAGCCAGGCGGTCGCCAGAGGGGGAGAAGGATGGCTGGGAGATGGCCACATCGCCTTTGGGGTCGCCGAAGGCCAATCGGACGTCCGAGAGGCGAATCGGGCCCTCTTCAGCCGCTTCGACATCGGCCACATAGAGCCCGCTGCCTTCCCAGGGCATTCGGGGATGATCCCAGGCCACCCAGGCCAGGCGCCTTCCGTCAGGCTGCCAGGCAGGCTGCATGAAAAAGTCTCGTCCTTCAGCCAGCTTGAAGGGCCATCGGCGTCCCCGACTGTCCACGGCGGCCAGGACATCGGCGCCCTCGTCGGAATGGACGAAAACGACCCACTTTCCGCTGGGTGAAACAGAGGGGGAGGCGCATTGCCCCCAGTCAGGCGTGATGGCAGATTCTCGGCCAGGACCGAGGGGCTGGCGATAGATGCGGCCCGAAGAGACAAAGTAGACATCACTGCCATGGACGGTGAAATCCCCTCCTCCATAGCCCACTTCGGCTCGCACGGAGAGGGTTGAGGTGAGATCGCGGGCTCCGCCTCCGCCCATCGGCTGGCAGACTAAAACGCCATGCCCCGATCGCTGCTCCAGCCAAACCAGACGCTGGCCGCTGGAGTCCCACTGCACGTCTTCAAGGCGCAGCCCCTGAGCAATTTCGTCCGCCGTGATGGGGCTTTCCCACAATCCGAAAGGCTTGGATGCTACAGGCATGATTTGGTCGAAGCAGAGATTCCGACAGGATGACCAAGGCTTTCGGGAACTCTGGCACCAGCCTCCAGCCCCCAGTCCCCAGCCCTCCCCGAAGGCTTCCTTGAACTGGGGGAGTATATCGTGTTTCATAAGGGCGATGAAAATTCACGAGTATCAGGCCAAGCGGCTATTGAGCCAATATGGAGTGAAGGTTCCCCGCAACAAAGTGGCCGACAACCCCCACGAAGCTCACGAGATTGCCAAGGAAATGGGAGGTGTGGTGGCCGTCAAGGCGCAGATCCACGCAGGCGGACGCGGCAAGGGAGGCGGAGTCAAGATCGCCCAGTCGCCGGAGGAAGCCGAAGAAGCGGCGGGCAGGATTTTGGGCAGCCGCCTGGTGACGCCCCAGACCGGCCCGTCAGGCAGCCTGGTGCAACGAGTCCTGGTCGAGGAAGGCCTCGATATCCGAAAGGAGTTCTACCTGGGCATCATCGTCGACCGATCCAAAGGCTGCCCAGTCCTGATGGCCAGCAGCGAGGGGGGAGTGGAAATCGAAGAAGTGGCCGCCCGCGACCCCGACCTGATCCTCAAGGAGGCCATCGACCCGACCGTCGGCTTGTGCCCTTATCAGACCCGCCGAATCGGATTCGGGCTGGGGCTGGACGCCCGTTCCGTCCGTCTGGCCTCCAAGTTCATGGAGGCGCTTTACAGGGCCTTCAGGGAAAGCGATGCTTCGCTGGCCGAGATCAATCCACTGGTGCTGACCGGCGACGGCGAGGTGGTGGCCCTGGACGCCAAGATGACCTTCGATGACAACGCCCTGTTCCGCCATCCCGAAATCCGCCAATGCCGAGACTTTGCCGAAGAGGAGCCCTTGGAGATCCAGGCCTCCCGCTCCGGCCTGAGCTACATCAAGCTGGACGGCAATGTGGGATGCATGGTCAACGGCGCCGGGCTGGCCATGGCCACCATGGACATCATCAAGCTGGCCGGGGGCAATCCCGCCAACTTCCTGGACGTCGGCGGCGGCGCCAACGAGCAGCAGGTCAAAAACGCCTTCAAGATCCTCATCTCGGACGAGAACGTGAAAGCGGTGCTGATCAACATTTTCGGCGGCATCATGCGTTGCGACACGGTGGCCAGCGGCGTGGTCAATGCGGCCACGGAGACGGGGATCGATATGCCCATCGTTGTGCGGCTGGAAGGAACCAATGTCGAAAAAGGACGCGAGATCCTGCACAATTCAGGCTTGAGCTTCACCGTCGCCGAAGGCATGGCCGACGCGGCGCAAAAAGTGGTCGGCCTGGCAAGTTAAATCCCGGAGGGGCGCTGGGCAGACGCTGCCCAGACTTTGCGCTCTTTGCGTCATTGCGCGCAACCCGCTCCCCTAATTTCACAAAGGAATAAACAGTGTCGATCTGGGTAGACCAAGATTCAAGAGTGCTGGTTCAAGGGCTGACAGGACGGGAAGGCAGCTTCCACGCCGGGCAATGCAGGCAATACGGGACGCAGATCGTGGCCGGAGTCACACCGGGCAAAGGCGGCAGCCAACACGAAGGAACCCCGATCTTCAACACCGTCCAGCAAGCCGTCAACGCAACGGGCGCCGACGTGAGCTTGATCTTCGTGCCGCCTCCTTTCGCAGCCGACGCCATCATGGAAGCAGTCGATGCAGCCGTGAAGCTGATCGTCTGCATCACCGAAGGGATTCCTGTGCTGGACATGGTTGCCGTCCACAATTTCATGAAAGGCCGCGCCAGCCGCCTGATCGGCCCCAACTGCCCCGGCATCATCACGCCGGGCCAGTGCAAGGTGGGAATCATGCCGGGCCACATCCACCAGCCGGGCCAAGTGGGCATCATCTCGCGCAGCGGAACCCTGACTTACGAAGCGGTGGGCCAGCTCTCTGCAATGGGGATCGGCCAGAGTACCTGCATCGGAATCGGAGGCGACCCCATCACCGGAACCAGCTTCATCGACTGCCTAAACGCATTCAACAAGGATCCGGAAACACGCGCCATGGTGATGATCGGCGAAATCGGCGGTTCGGCCGAGGAAGAGGCCGCCGAGTTCATCCAACGCGAACAAGTCAAGAAGCCGATCGTTGGATTCATCGCCGGCCAAACCGCCCCTCCCGGCCGTCGAATGGGCCACGCCGGCGCGATCATTTCGCAGGGCAAGGGCACCGCCGCCGAAAAAATGTCCAAGATGACAGAATGCAGCATTCACGTGATCCAAAGCCCGGCCGACATCGGAGCCAAGGTGTGGGAGGTGATGGGAGAATAGTTTTCAGTTGTCAGTTGTCAGTTCACAAAGGAGTCAGAAGTCGGGGATCAGAAGATCGGAAGTCGAAGCCCCTGACCTCAAACTCTTGACTTTGGACCTTGGACCTTGGACTAGACTTCTCGCTGCCAACTGCCAACTGCCAACTGCCAACTGCCAACTGCCAACTGCCAACTGCCAACTGCCAACTGCCAACTGCCAACCGACAACTGGAGAATCTCATGCAGGAAACGACACTTGGGATCATCAAGCCGGACGCGGTCCGGAACAAATACATCGGAAAGATTCTGTCTCACATCGAAGAGGGCGGACTGGAGGTTGCGGCCTTGAAGATGGTGCGATTGAGCCGCAAAGAAGCGGAGGGGTTTTATTACGTTCACCGCGAACGGCCCTTTTTCGGCAGCTTGACCCAATTCATGTCCGAAGGCCCCATCGTCCTGCTGGCGCTGCGCGGCGAGGACGCTATCCGGCGCTGGCGCGAACTGATGGGCGCCACCAACCCGTCCGAGGCAGCCGAGGGGACCATCCGCCGGCTGTACGCCGAGAATATCGAGCGCAACTCCGTCCACGGCAGCGACAGCCCCGAATCAGCCGCCTTCGAGTTGCGCTACTTCTTCAACGGGCTGGAATTGGCG
>JANQFM010000844.1 GCA_028277865.1 Acidobacteriota bacterium | reverse complement strand
TCACGATGCTCATCGAGTGGCTCCTGCTCCGCAGGCGCCACGACGAGCGCCAGAAGGGCTACGAGGTCAAAGACACGTTCGCGTCGCTCGCGATGGGGGCCGGCAAGGCGTTTCTCTCGTACGTTCTGATCTTCCTGGTGGCCATGGGCGTGGGGATCGGATTTGGTTGGATGGCGCCGGACACTTTCAGCCAAGGAAGCGCTGCGCTGCTCCTGTTGGTGGCCGCAATCAGCATTGTCGGGGTCTACGCGGCTCAGCGACCCTGGCCGGAACTGGCCAGCCTTCTGCTCAATTATGGGCTTGCGGCCCGCATCCCTGTTGCCATCGTCATGCTCATCGCCATTTACGCCAACTGGGGAACCCACTACGATGTGCCCCCGCCCGACTTTCCGGACACCTACGGCCCCTTTATGAAGTGGATCCTCATCGGTTTGATTCCTCAATTGACGATTTGGATTCTCTTCACTGTCCTCATCGGCGGCATCTTCGCAACCGTCACAGCGGCGCTCGTCAAGCAGAAATAGTGCCTGAGTGGTTTCGCGCCAAGACGCAAAGCAGGCCAAGTGCATTCTGAGCCTTGGCGGCCTTTGCGTTTTGGCGCTAAACTCCCTCTCCCTGCTCATTGGCGTAAAATAGTCCCCCATGGCAAATCTCAAGTACCCCCTCCGGATCGCCCTGTGCCTGTTGGTCCTTGTGTCGGCCGCCCCGGCTGCCTCATGGCAATCCAACGGGCCGGAAGGCCGCTGGCTGTTTCATATTTTCCTGGAGAACGGCAACGACAAGGTGGCAGTCTTCATCGCTGAAATCCGCTCTGGGGACGACGGGCTGCAGGGCGAGGTAATCAGTTCCAACGCCGAAGTGGAATTCACCGTTCCCCGCCTCGAGCAACTTGGCAATGTCTTGAGGCTGGACGTCCAATCGGTGCAGGGGACGCTCAGCTTCGTGGGGGAGCTCAAAGGCAACAGCCTCATCCAGGGGACGGTCAACGGATCCACCTTCAAGGACCGGGCCTTTGTGGCTGAACGGACCCAGCTCGGCGACCTGGGACGCCCCAAGCCGCCCACCCGCGAGGAGCGCCTGGCCTACCAGAGGGCCGTCAGCAACCGTGATGTCGCCGGACGCATTGCGGCCCTGCAGCAGTTTATCCAGCAGTATTCGCGCAGCCAGCTCAAGGACGACGCCTACAAGCAGATCTTCCTGGCCCATTTGAAGAACAAGGGCGGCGACCAAGAGGTCTTGAGGGCCGCCGATGCTTGGGGAGTGAATGCCCCCAATCGCTTTGCCGCGCTCAACGAGATTGCCGTGCTGCTGGCTGGGGAGGGGCGGCTGCTCGACTTTGCCGAGAAGATCTCCGAAGGCCTGCTGAAACGATTCGGCGACAAGTCGCCGCCGGACTATCTGCACGGCCGAGCCCTCATCAGCTCCAAGAAGGGAGACAAGCGTCAGGCTGCCGAGTACTTGGAACGGGCGCTGAAAGTGGATCCGGACAACGGCGAAACCCTGCGCTTGCTGGCAGAAGCCTGGGAAGAATTGGGGGAGGAGGCCAAGGCCGAGCAATACCACCTGCAGGCCTTCATGGAATCAGGAAACCGCCTTTCCCTCTCGCGCCTGGAGAAGTTTTACCAACGCCGCCACGGCTCGCTGGAGGGACTGCACGAGATCATCGACGCCGAATATGCCCGCCGTCCATCCCTTTTCGACGCAGGGCACTACAAGGGGCCGGAGCCTCAGCGAGTGGTCCTCTTGGAGCTCTTCACCGGCTCGGAGTGCGGCCCTTGCCAGGCGTCCGACTACGCCTTTGACGGCCTGCTGGAACATTTCCCGGACACCGCCCTGGCCGCTTTGCAGTACCACATCCACGTTCCGGGCCCCGATCCCATGACCTCTCCGGAGTCGTTGCAGAGGGCACGCTATTATGGGGTTCATTCCACGCCGGATGCCTACTTTGCCGGCAATGGCCGACGCGTGGGCGGCGGCAACCGCTCCCGGGCGCCTTTCTTTTTCCGTGACTACAAGGGTTTGGTGGAAAAACGGCTGGCCCAGCCCTCAGGGCTGGAAATCGGCCTCAGCGGAAATCTGGAGGGGAAAGCGCTTCATTTCAGATCCACCGTGCGCAGCAGCGGAGAATTGCCCGTCGAAGACCTCAAGCTGCGCCTGGCTCTGGCGGAAGCCGAGGTTCATTACACGGGCCTCAACGGTGTCCACTTCCATCGCAACGTAGTGCGCGCCATGCTGCCCGATGCTGCAGGTGCGACACTGACGAGGGCGCCGGCATCCCAAGCGGCTTCTGATGGAGATCAGGCTGCAATGCTGGGAGAGGTGCGGGGCGTGCTGGAACTGGCGGAGCTGGAGCAGCGCCTGAAGGCCTTTCTGGACGATTTCGAGCAGCAAAGCGGGCGCCGATTCAAAGAGCGGGTCGAAAAGATCGATCCGCGTCAACTGCGCTTGATCGCCTTCGTCCAGAACGACCAGACCCGCGAGGTCCTGGAGGCGGCTATCGTGGACGTCCAAGCGCCGGGCAATCCGACCTCATCGGAGCCTCAATGATCCGTATCCGGGCATCCCAGCTTCAGGCAGCCTATGATGGCGAACCGGTCATCCGGGACGTCAGCTTCGAGGTCCGCCGGGGGCAGTTCGTAGGGCTGGCCGGACCGAACGGCTCAGGCAAGTCGACGCTCATCCGGCTGGTCAGCAAGGCCCTTCACCCTCAAAAGGGCCGAGTCTTGATCGACAATCAGCCCCTGGACCAGATTAGCAGGGAGCAGCTGGCCCGGCGAATGGCTGTGGTGCGCCAGGAAGGTCGCTTGGACTTCGAATTCACAGTTCGAGAAGTCGTTATGCTGGGGCGCATCCCCCACCTGAAGCGATTCCAGGGCGAAGGGCCGCAGGATGCCTGCATCGTCGACGAATCGCTGCGCCAAACCGATCTGACCGATCTGTCGGGACGCCTGGTCACTGAGATCAGCGGCGGCGAGCGCCAGCGTGTCGCCATCGCCCGGGCTTTGGCCCAGCAACCGGAGATCCTGCTGCTCGACGAACCGACCGCTCATCTGGACCTTCGCCATCAAGTCGCCCTGCTGACCCTTTTCCGCAAGCTGAGCCGCGACCAAGGCCTGACCATCCTGGCCGTGCTGCATGACCTGAATCTGGCCGCTCAGTTCTGTGAACGGCTCATGCTGATCAAGGAAGGTCAGATCCTGCACAGTGGGCCTCCCCAGGGAGTGCTCGACACGGCCACCGTGCGAGAGATTTATGGCGTTGAGGCCGCCGTCAGCCGCCATCCTGTCAGCGGAGCGCCTTGTGTCTATCCAGTCGTCGAAAGGCAGGAGGAAACAGATCGCCTCGAGGCCGTCCGATGAAACGGGTTGCCTTCATGTCGGCCCTGTGGGCGGCCATCGTGCTTGCGGCCCTGACTTTCGGTGCCTCCTCATTGGGTTTGGGCGAGGTTTTCCGGCTCATCGGCAGCCAATTGCCGACAGCCTTCCAGTGGGCGGACCCGGTGCCGGAAAGCGTCCGGGTCATCTTTTTCGACATCCGGTTGCCTCGCGTTCTGCTGGCCGGATTGGTGGGGGCTTCCCTGGCCTTGGCAGGGACGGCGCTTCAAGGCCTTTTCCGCAATCCCATGGCCAGCCCCTACGTGCTCGGAATCTCGGCCGGAGCGGCCCTGGGCGCCGTGGTGGCCCTCATCTTTCGCATCGACTTCGCCGTCCCCGTCCTGCCCGCCGTTCCCCTGGCGGCCTTCGCCGGCGCCCTTGCAGCCACTTTGCTGGTCTATTCGCTGGCCCGCATCAAGGGGCGCGTCCCCGTAGCAACCCTTCTGCTGGCGGGCATTGCCATGGGGTCGTTCCTGTCGGCAGTCGTGTCGATGATCCTGGTTTTCAGCGAGGAGAGCGTGGCCAACGTCCTCTTTTGGCTGATGGGCGGACTCTCTTCGGCCGACTGGACCGGATTGACCCTGGTGGTTCCCTACTTCGTGGCCGGGGTGGGCATTCTGATCTTCTCAGCCCGTGAGCTGAACGCCCTTCTGCTGGGCGAAGAAGCCTCCAAGCACCTGGGAATCGACGTGGAACGCCTCAAGCGCCGGCTCCTTTTCGCCACCTCTTTACTCACCGCCGCCGCCGTGGCCGTGACCGGCATCATCGGATTCGTGGGCCTGATCGTCCCCCACATCGTGCGCCTCATCGTGGGTCCCGACCACCGCCTGCTCATCCCCTTGGCGGGCCTGTCCGGCGCCATCCTTTTAACCGTCATGGACACCTTCGCCCGCACCGTCCTGACCCAGGAAGTCCCTGTAGGAGTCATCAGCGCCCTGCTGGGAGGCCCGTTTTTCATCTACCTGCTAAGAAGGCATCGGGCGGAAATATTTTGAGGAGTCGGGAGTCAGGAGTCAGGAGTTCTGAGTTTTCCGCCCTTGGACCTTGGATTCCCGCCTCCCCCACCAGACAAGCCCACAATGCGGTAGTCTCCAACTGACAACCGACAACTGACAACTGACAACCGAGAAATGCAAGCACCAACCAAACACGAGCATCCCAAAGAAAAGGCCGGACCCAAAGGGCTTTTAATCGTTCACACAGGCAACGGCAAGGGGAAGACGACGGCGGCGTTGGGCATTCTGATGCGCTGCTGGGGACGGGGTATGAAGGCGGTCATGCTGCAGTTCCTCAAAGCCCGCACGGCCCGATGGGGAGAGGAGAGGGCAGCCGAGAAGATGGGGGTGGAAGTCATCCCGTTGGGCGACGGATTCACCTGGACGTCGAAGGATCTCGCCAAGGACAGGGCTCTGGCCCGCCAGGGCTGGGAGCTTTGCAAGGAAAAGATCCTGGCGCCCGATGGGGAGTACGCCGTGGTCATCCTCGATGAATTGACCTACGCCCTCAACTACAAGTGGCTGCCCATCGACGAAGTGCTGGAAACCATCAGGCAGCGCCCCCGCCTGCGCCACGTCGTCATCACCGGTCGCGATGCACCCCAGGCCGTGATCGAGGCCGCCGACTTGGTGACGGAAATGAAGCAGATTCGGCACCCCTACGAGGAACAAGGCATTCGAGCCCAGCCGGGTATCGAGTTTTAATCGGCAATGAGAGACAAGAAAAGCAAGCCAGTGGGGAACGGAGTGTCGAATGGATCCTGAAGCTTTGCGAGATCCCCCATTGGATGCGGTTCCCCTCTCTGCGGATCGCTGGGACGACTTCGAGCGGCTTTTGGGGCCGCGAGGCGCCTGCGGCGGATGCTGGTGTATGACGCCGCGGCTGACCCGGGCTGTCTACGAGCGCCAAAAAGGCGAAGGCAACCGTCAAGCGATGAAAGCGCTGGTGGAGTCGGGGCGCATTCCGGGGCTGCTGGGCTACCGGGACGGCCAGCCCGTGGCATGGTGCTCCATCGAGCCCCGAGAGAGGATCCCCTCGCTGGCTCGATCCCGTATCCTCAAGCCGGTGGACGACCGACCCGTCTGGTCGATCGTCTGCCTTTTTGTCGCCAAGCAGCAGCGAGGGAAGGGCGTTTCGCGACAAATCATCCGCGAGGCCGTGGAGTTCGCCGCCCGTCAGGGCGCCGAGTGCGTGGAAGCCTATCCAGTGGAGCCTGCCAAGAATCCCATGCCGGCGGTTTTTGCCTACACCGGAATCGCCGCGGCCTTCTTCAAGCAGGGCTTCCGGGAAGTGGCCCGGCGTTCGCCCACCCGCCCCATTGTTCGATTCGAAACCCGTCCGGGCAGCCACCCTCAAGATTTTGCCGGAAATGGTTGAGGAGCCCGATGGTGGATTGGTATACTACGGCGAATTTTGGGGTGAGCTGAGGGGGCGAATGAGGCGTAAAGTCAAGGAAAACCAAGGACTTACCCGGTCGTGGCCGTCTCGCCCGCCCATGCTGCAGGTGCAGCACTCGACGTGATTGCCATTGAGGCAACACGATTAGTAGGGACCGACAACAAGAATAAGAGGGCGATTCCGGATGGCGGAACAGCATGAACACCACGAGGAACTCAGCTTCCTCAGAAAATACGTTTTTTCGACCGATCACAAGGTGATCGGCATCCAGTACGCGATTACAGCTCTGATTTTCCTCTTCTTCGGCTTTTGCCTGATGCTGCTGATGCGCTGGCAGCTGGCCTATCCCGAGCAGGCGCTTCCCATTATCGGAAGCCTGTTGGGCGAGACGCGCATGCCGGGCGGGGTCATGCTGCCCGACTTCTACAACCAGCTGGGAGCCATGCACGGCACCATCATGGTCTTCATGGGGGTGGTTCCCTTGGCGGTGGGCGCCTTTGGCAACTTCGTCGTACCTCTGCAGATCGGGGCGCCCGACATGGCCTTCCCCCGCCTCAATATGGCCAGCTATCACTTTTTCTGGGCCGGCGGGCTGGTCATGGTGCTGAGCTTCTTCGCCCCCGGCGGAGCGGCCAGTTCAGGCTGGACCTCCTACCCGCCCCTGGCCGACATTGCCACCACGGGGCAGACCTGGTGGCTGATCGGCATGGTGCTGCTGATCACCTCTTCGCTCTTCGGCGCCATCAACTTCATCACCACCATCATCCAGCTCAGGGCGCCGGGGCTGACCTTCTTCCGCCTGCCCTTTTTCGTCTGGTCCCAGTTCGTGACCGCCTTCCTGCTGCTGCTGGCCTTTCCGCCCCTGGAAGGCGCCGGCATCTTGCAGCTGATGGACCGCCTGGCGGGAACCAGCTTCTTTTTGCCCAGCGGGCTGGTGATCAGCGGCCAGCCTCTGGCCGCCACCGGCGGCGGAAGCCCGATTCTGTGGCAGCACCTCTTCTGGTTTCTGGCCCATCCTGAGGTCTACGTGCTGATCCTGCCCGCCATGGGGATCGTGGCCGAAGTGGTGGCCAACAACACCCGCAAGCCCTTGTGGGGCTACAGGTCGATGGTCTACGCGGTTCTCTTCCTGGGCTTTTGCTCTTTCGTAGTCTGGGCCCATCACATGTACATCACGGGGATGGGAACCGTGGTGGCCGCATTCTTTCAGGCCACCACCATGATCATCTCGATTCCTTCGGTAGTCATCCTGACGGCCCTGCTGCTCTCCTTGTGGGGAGGTTCGATCCGGTTCAACACGCCCATGCTCTTCGCACTGGCCTTTTTGCCCATGTTCGGAATCGGAGGCCTTACAGGGCTGCCGCTGGGCCTGACCACCACCGACATCCCTTTGCACGACACCTATTACGTGATCGGGCACTTTCACTATGTGGTGGCTCCGGGAACCATCTTCGGGCTCTTTGCCGGCATCTACTATTGGTTCCCCAAGGTGACGGGCCGCCGCATGAGCGAGTTTTTGGGCAAGTTGCATTTCTGGCCCTCCTTCATCTTCATGAACGGCATCTTTTTCCCCATGCTGATCCAGGGGATGGCGGGCGTGTCGCGGCGGCTTTACGATGGCGGCACGATCTACGCCCACGCCCAGGACGTGCTGCCGCTCAATGCCATGATGTCCTGGTCGGCCTGGCTGCTGGCGCTGGCCCAGATCCCCTTCATCATCAATTTCTTCGTCAGCATCCGCAAAGGCAAGGAGGTCTCGGACAATCCCTGGCAGGCCACGACTTTGGAGTGGGCGGCACCCTCGCCGCCTCCCCACGGAAATTTCGAAACCTTGCCCACGGTTTACCGGGGGCCCTACGAGTACAGCATCCCGGACCAAGACACGGACTATCTGCCCCAGCATCAGCCAGCGGAGGCCTAACGACTTATGGAGATCCCTTACACTGTCGAAACCCGGCCGGATACCGGGCTCAACAACGTCAAGATCGGCATCTGGCTCTTTTTGGCTTCCGAAGTCATGCTCTTCGGATCGCTCTTTGCCTCCTACATCCTGCTGCGCATCGGCTCCCCGGCTTGGCCCGCCGGCGAGGATTACCTCGACATCCCTCTGGCGGCCGTCAACACGGCGGTGCTGATCATCAGCAGTGTGACCATGGTGATGGGCTGGGCTTCCCTGATGCGCAAAAAGCTCAACACTTACCGGCTGTACATGGGCGCCACCATCCTGTGCGGGCTGATCTTCATGGTGATCAAGTACTTCGAGTACAGCGATAAATTCCATCACGGCTACTACCCCTCCACAAACACCTTCCTGGCCATCTACTTCACCATGACCGGGCTGCACGCCGCCCACGTATTGGGGGGATCGGCAGTCAATGCCTACTTGCTGGGCCCTGGGACCAAGCTGTGGAAGAAGAATCCTCAAATGTTCATAAACCGGGTGGAGAGCGCAGGGCTGTTCTGGCACTTGGTCGACCTGATCTGGATCTTCTTGTTTCCCGTTTTGTACCTGCTCTGATCGTGCAAGGACGTTAAGGCGCGACGCAATTGGAGCCGATGTCAAGAAAGGATGTTCGAGGAGGAAAGAGAATGAGTCACGGAGCTCATGAAATCGATGTCGACAAGCATGTCCGGTCCTACATCGGAGTGCTGCTGGCACTTTTGGCGCTGACAGTTCTCACGGTCTATGCCTGGTACCTGCAGCTTCCCAAAGTGTTGGGGACCGTCGTGGGCCTGATCATCGCCTGTGTCAAGGGTTCGCTGGTGGCAATGTTTTTCATGCATCTGATTGACGAGCGCAAGCTGATCTACTGGGTTCTCGTCTTCACGGTGGTCTTTTTTATCGCCTTGTTGTTGTTGCCGCTCTTTGGGCTGTCGGATCAGGTGCAAATCTAACCAGAGGGAATAATGTCCCTGAAGGCTTTTCACATCGTCTTCATCTCGGCCTCGAGCCTGCTGGCCTTTTCCCTGGGAGTCTGGGCCCTCAGAGGCCCGGACTCCAATTTCGTTGTGGCACTGATCGGGTTTGGGGCCTGTGCCGCGATGATCTGCTACGGCATCTGGTTTTTGCGAAAGCTCAAACGCGAAGGAGTGCAATGAAGAATCCAAGGATTCTGAGGCTGGGATGGGCGCTTGCCCTGGCGTGGGCACTCTCGACGGCCAATGCCCGGGCATGCGAAGTATGCTATGGGGCCGCCGAATCGCCCATGCTGGAAGGGATGAGCATGTCGGTCGTCTTTATGCTGGCTACGACCTACTTCGTTTTGATTGGAATGGGCCTGACCTTCTTCATCACGCGCCGTCGGGCCAGGAGCCTGCAGTCGGCGGCTGCTGCAAAAGGGGAGAGAACATAGATGGAACGCTTCTTGGGTTTGCCGGAACAGGCCTCGGCTCATGCGGCCGATATCGACCACATGATGGGCTTGATCCACTGGCTGATGCTGCTGCTTTTCGTGGGCTGGGGGATCTACTTTGTCTTCGTCATCTTTCGTTTCCGCGCCAGCAGGAACCCCAAGGCCGACTATGTGGGCACCCGCACGCACGCCTCCAGTTATGTCGAGGGGGCGGTGGCGCTGGCCGAGGCGGTGCTGCTGATCGGGTTCTCGATGCCCCTGTGGGCCGAGCGGGTCAATGAATTCCCCTCCGAGCAGGATTCAGTGGTGCTGCGGGTGGTGGCCGAACAGTTCGCCTGGAACGTACACTATCCGGGTCCGGACGGCGTATTCGGACGTACCGACCCCAAACTCCTGGACCTGACCACAAACCCTGTCGGACTGGACCGCACGGATCCCTATGCAGCCGACGACATCACCACCCTCAACCAACTTCACCTGCCAGTCGACAAGCCCGCCCTCATCTACCTCAGCAGCAAAGACGTCATCCACAGCTTCAACCTGGTGGAAATGCGGGTCAAGCAGGACGCCATACCCGGGTTGAGCATTCCGGTCTGGTTCACCCCCACCGTCACTACGGCTGAGATGGCCCAGCGCCAGGGCAAGCCCGACTTCGGCTACGAGATCGCCTGCGCCCAGCTTTGCGGCTTGGGCCACTACCGGATGGTCGGCTTCATGACCATTCACACTCAGGAGGAGTTCGATGCCTGGCTGGCCGCCGAAGCAGAAAAGGCCAGGCAGACAGAAACGGACGCCTTTTGGGACCAGTAGGCTCGCCGACGGGGAAGGCAGGCAGGCCAAGTTCGGCACCGGCCTAGAACCTCGTTGTTTTTCCTCTGCTTCTCATCTTTTCTGACGGCCTCCGGTTTCCCGGCTTGCAGCGATCACTCGGGCACCGACAAACTCAACCCGTTCCGCAATTAACAATTGAGGGATTCTGAGGCTCTACTGTCCTTGTCAATGCTAATTATAAATTCGCAAAGCAACTGACATTTCCATTGACCAACGATCCGGCCTGTTGTAGACTTCCTGAAAGCGAAAATTGCCGCAGAATCGGCGCTTTCGCTGCTCCGCAATATTTGAGGGAAAGAGAGGGAGAAATGAAACGATTCAGGTGGGTCGCTGGGCTTGTAGCCCTGGCGGCTGCTTTTCTGCTGGTTTTTTCTGTTTCAGGTTTTGGTGCCCGGCTGGACAAAGGCATCGATCTCGTCACTGATGTCGAAACCGGACGGACGTGGGTCGCCGATTCGCATTACGCGGTTCGCTCAGGCAGGAGCAGTAATGTCCTCATGCATCGAGAACGGGCTCTTAGTCTCATCAAGGCCATGAACGCCGGGGATGTCGAGAATTTCGGCTATCGGGACTGGAGGCTGTCCAGTATTCCGGAGCTTCATCGCGTGTTGAAGTTGGAAGCTTCATTCGGTGATCTTTCCGAATTGAGGGCATATCTGGACGGGTTCGCAGACGGATCGCCGGGCGCTATCTCGGGCCGTGACTCGGGAAAGCTCATGGACGATCTGGTGTATCCCTGGCCGGTGCGTGGACAGGGAGTGCAGACCGGTGCGGTGGAGCCCGGTTTTGGCGACGTCGTCTTGTTCGCCACCAACAGCATCTGGCTGCAGACAAACTCGCAAGTGTTGTCTGGGGATATCGTTGTGAACGAACCCAGCACCGGACTGACTTTGAGCTGCTTCGGCCGGGAACTGTGCGTGAGCTGGGGCGCGACGACGCCTGCGGGCACTCCTGAGGATCCTTGGGCGATCAAAGCGGACAGCATCAGGACCAGGGTGGGGTCTGTCGTAGGCGGCGAAGCCTTCTGTAACGATCTCGTCCACAGCGGCGATCCTGCAGGACTGGCCTGTACTCCGCTGGGCACCGATCCTGTTTTTGCCTCCTTGCCGGAGTTCAAGGACGACGATCCGCCTTCGTCCTCTCCAAACATCACGGTCGGATTTGGACAAGAGAAAACACTGGAACCAGGCGACTACGGCGTCATCAAAGTCAAGGCGTACGGGACCCTTCGCTTCACCGGCGGGATCTACAACGTCAAGAGAATCGATGCACGGATTTCATCGGATCTATTGTTTCAGGCTCGTTCGCAGGTCCGGGTATCGGGCAGATTCAGCGCCGATCTCGGCTCTTTCGTCGGACCCGAGCAGGGTTCCGGACTCAGCGCCTCGGACATCGTGTTCTACGTCGACGGCGCCAATGGGTTCTTCGGTTTCATCTTTGGGCTGCCGAAGGCGGCCATGATGGGCATTGGGAGTACGCTGGAAGCCAATATGTACGTTCCCAATGGGTCGCTCTGGCTGATGGGGAACTCGAGTTCGAAGGGCGCCTTTCTTGCTCGGGACGTGATTCTGGGAATCGGGGCGGACGCCACTTTGGACAGTGCTTTCAGTCAGGTTGCTCCAGTCGCGACCGATGACGCCTTTACACTGGAGGAGGGGGGGACCGTCGATTCCTTTGCGCTGGGCATCAGCGTTTTGGACAACGACTTCGATCCCAATCCCGACGATACCATCACATTGGCGCAGGCCGGCCCATCCCATTTCGAGGTCGTAACCACGTCGAACGGCTCTCTGACCCTAAACCCTGACGGAACGTTCATTTACCAGCACGACGGCGGTGATTCCAGCAGCGACAGCTTCACCTACCAGATCTGCGACGACGGCGATCCGGTCCTTTGCGACGAGGGTACGGCAACCTTCACCATCGACAGCGTCAACGACGCGCCGACAGCCGATTCTGTCATCGCCCAGGTCAGCGATCTCCAGACTGTGACGATCACCATGACCGGGAACGATCCGGAGGCGGACGACCTGCGTTTTACCATCGTGAGCCCGCCGGACCCGCTGGTCGGGTCATTGGGCCCCGTTGTGGAAGGCCCCCCGCCGGCCCCAGGCGTTCCGCCCGGATGCGGTCCAGGACAGTGCACGACAGATCCGATTCCACCCAGGTCAAGCGCCACTGTGGACTATACGCCTGTTACGCTGGGCGAGACGTCGTTCACCTTTCAGGTAGACGACCAGAATGGCGGGACGGCGACCGGCGTTGTGACCATCAACCCGGCAGACAATGAGCCGGAGCCAGGCCAGCAGCCGCCCGATGACCCTACCGACACTGTAGTGGCCTTTGACGCAGAGGCCGAAGTTGTCAAGAATGGCTCTGTCTTGCTGACTCTCGTCGCAGAAGCGCCTTGCGATCCCACAGGCGCCGCGAACCCCGATGTCCCCTGTGATGGCATCGGTGATGATGTTCCGCTGACATTCTCGATCGTGGGAGGCACTCCCC
The DNA here is from genome assembly GCA_028277865.1 of Acidobacteriota bacterium. GTDB lineage: Bacteria > Acidobacteriota > UBA6911 > RPQK01 > DATIPO01 > JANQFM01. The sequence continues at coordinate 1,314 of JANQFM010000844.1, read as the reverse complement.
TGACCACAGCTGACAATGGCACGGTCGACAACCTTGTTCAAGGCAGTGAGGTGCCACAGCGGACGGCCACGGTGTCGTACTCGCCGACGGCGGACTTCGTTCACGACCCCCTGATCCCTGGAGACAGCGATAGCTTCGACTTCCAGGCTTGCGGAATCATCGACTCCGTGCAGGTTTGTGACACCGCCACTGTGACAGTCGTAGTGGTCGAGCCTGTCCCTCTGGCTGAGGACATCGGTTCTTCCCAACAGCCAGTCGAGGTGCAAACCAGCGCAGAGACTGAGATTACCCTCATCGGGAACTCCGGGGGGACTGGTACTCAGCCCCAGTCTGCCACCTTCCGCGTTGCGGGGAAAATCAGCTTCCGGGCAGTGGGGATTGCTGACGCGGACGCTGTCGGGTCAGTGACCGACTCGGACGGCAACGGCGACGGCGACGCGACTGTGGGGCCGAGGAACGTCGCAGTTCTGGAGAATACGGCTGACCTGAGTTCGCCGTCGCTGGACAACGTCGCGGCCGACCTGAACAGCTTCTACAATGGCCTGCCCAGTGTTTCGTCCACTTTGATCTCCGGGGATGTGACATCCCTGAGCGGCGTGGGGCTTTTTGCGGTCCCCGTCCCGGACGATGCCTTCACCACTGCCGAGATCACGTTGATGAGCAACTTTCTGGCCGGCGGAGGGACCCTCCTATTCATGGGTGAGAATCAAGCCTCTGTCTTCGACACGGCCAACAACGCCATCAACGCAGCCCTCTCCTCGCTGGGGAGCAACATGAGCATCGTAGCGCCGGGAGTTGCCGACGGCGGCACCCAAACGGCCACTGTCGGCAACGGCCAAATTCTCTCAGACCCCCTGACAAGCGGCGTCAATAACTTCGATTACGCTGCCCCTTCGGGAGTCTCGGCAGTCGCCGGCGGCACAACTTCACTCTTCCTGCTGACCGATCTGGCCACCACCTTCGTGGCCAAGGAAAGTGTCGGCGGCGGGCTGATTGTGCTCTCCGGCGACGCCAACATCATCAACACCGGTGTCGGCCCGCCCATCCCGGCGGACAATGGCGTCTTTTTCCAGAATCTGCTCAACCCCGCAACTGTGACGGCGGGTTTTGACGGCCTTGCAGAAAGGCGCATTCAGATCGAGTTCGACATCCTGGATGGCCTGAGTCCCCTCGATCTCTCCAGCGCCAGGGTGACTCTTCAAACGGTGAAGGGCGCCGGCGACAGCCTCGACACCTTATTCTTCGCCGGGACTGCGGAACAGGATGGCGCCATCACGCCCTCTGACTTCCAAGCCCCCGCCCAGGAAATCCAAG
>JANQFM010000693.1 GCA_028277865.1 Acidobacteriota bacterium | reverse complement strand
TACATCTTTTCGGCTGAAACACCCCGGAGTTTAAGTCGTGCAGCCTCACTTGCTCCCAACATAAATTCTGCGACATATTGCACTGGGCCTCTGACTTCCCATCCTCTTATACTCTCTGCCATCAGGGCTTCGCCTATCCCACTCGCCATGCAGTAATCGGAGTACTGCAACCAGCCGCGTCATCTTGCTGCCAAGCTGTAGGCTGTAGTCTGGAAGCAGACTCCGGAGTCTGGATCATTCTGAAGCTTGATCCTGGATCCCCAGCGGTCTCTAGGCCGCTAGGGTTTCAGGGTTCTTCACGATTGAGTCAAATTTGGCTGCGAGGAGCCCGGCGGCGGTCGGGGGTTCCGGGTTCCGGGCTCCAGGTTCCGGATTCCAGAGTCCGGATCCCGAAAACCCGGAACCCGGAACCTGGAACCCGAAACCCTTCTGCGATCGGTCTGAGGCTACGCCTCGTTAGCTATAGCTTTAGCTGGCTCAAGGTTTCCAGCAAACGGGTCACTTGACAAGCCGGGTGTGGGGAAACTGGGCCCGCCATCCGAACCAGAAGGCACGGTGGGCGGGCAGGCGGGGGAGGCGTCGCCCGGAAGGTCCTGTGAGTGCCCCCTCGCTCAATGACCACTTGCGGCCCTGGTCATCGATCACTTCGGAGTCTTGATCCCAGCTTCGGAATCGGATGCCGTCCAGGCCATAGACGCGGCTGGCGCCCGACCGGTCAGTCAGGATGACCACGGCACGCTTGCCGAATTCATAGTGAAATAGGGGTTGCTTGCGCAGTTTTTCAGTCCGGAACGCCACCGGGGTACGGCCCAGCAGCAAAGTCAGCACTTCTTGCTTGGGGCGCAGTCGCATGTCGAGTTCCGGGACCGGAAACATCAGCTCCGGAGAGGTGAAGTAATCCCGGTAGGCTACGCCTTCCCCATAATTGCGGTCGTGCCCCGTTCGCAGCGAAAGCACCTTGGTCTGAGGATGGCGCCGCTTCCACTCCTTCCAGGTGGTGGTCAAGATGGGAAGGCGCTCCAGCCGGAGCCCGCTGCCGCTCAGCTCTCCTGTCACAGGTACGCCCTCCAGGGCCGACCAAAGCGAATAGGTTGTACGGTCGTACATCAGCTTGTTGGAGCGGTAGAGGAAGCCGCTGGTGCCGAACTCGAAGCTTCGCTTTCCCACGCCCTGCTTGTAGAGGATGGCCGCATTGCAAAGGGTGCAGTAGGCGCAGCTGACCTTCAGGCCCCCGATGGTGTCGTTGAACAGCTCGTGCCAGGCCAGGATCCTCTTGGGATAGGCCTTGGCTTCTCCGTTGAGGTAGACGCCGAAGACGATGTTGCCGTCGCCCAGGTAGCCGGCCTGATCGGCTCCTAGGAATTCCGGGTACTCCAAGGGAGGGATCCCGTCGACCTTCACGCCTCCCCATAGGATCTCGTCCAAGCGGATGGAATGCTTCATGCCCGGATAAAACCAGCGCTCGAAGCGCGGGTCCACCACGGAGTAGCGCTGGGCCTTGAAGAGCGGGTATTGGGGATGCATCTCATAGTCCTGCTTCCAAAGCCAGTCCAGCCATCGCAACACATCCCGCTCCGCCCTGCGGCCGGCGGACCGCTCCAGCAAGTCCCAGACGCGCCGCACATCGGGATCGTCCGCCGGTGCATTCCAAAGCAACTCCAGGATCATGGGCACGAAGCCCGGCTGCCAGGCGTCCTCGACGGCTTGCAGAGCGGCCTGCTGCACCGACCTTTGTGCGTGGAGCAGGTCGAAGAAGGAGATCCGGCCTGGTTCCGGCCGAGCCTGCCAGCCAAAGACGAGTTGAGGCTGATTCTCCGACTGCGGGCCGGCCATGCGGGCCAGGCAAGATGGCACAACAGCCGGGGCCAGGATACAGGCACCGCTCAGGAGTAGGACAAGCCCTCGCCAGGGGCGCACCATTAGCGTCATGCCTTGCCAGGCTACAGCAGTGGGGATCTCAGGCAAAGCAGCCAAGCCTTTACAAGTAGGAATCCTCACTCGCAGCGCAGTGCCTGGACCGGATCCAGGCGCGATGCCTGTCGGGCAGGGATGTAGACCGCAGCCAGGGCGGTCAGGCCTAGAAAAAGCGCTACCGCCGCATAGGTGATCGGATCGAAGCGGCTGGTGTCGAAAAGCAGGCTGGCGACCAATCGTGTGGCCAGGGCTGCAGCCGACAGGCCCAGCGCCATTCCTGCAGCAATTTGCACAAAGGCTCTGCCCAGCACCATCCTGCGCAGGCCTGTGGTCGACGATCCCAATGCCAGACGGATTCCGAATTCGCGGGTGCGCACCGAGACGGAATGGGAGACGATACCGTAAATGCCGGCAGCCGCCAGCAGCAGCGCTGCCAGTGACAAGGTTGCCAGCAGGGTGATCAAGAAACGCTCCGAGGCCACGTCGGCGGCCAGCAGCTCTTCGATGCTGGTCAGGCTGTGGACCGGTTGAGAGGGGTCCAGCTCACTCACCGTGCGCCGCACTGCCGGCGCCAAGTGCTCCGCCTGCCCGGAAACCCTGACGGCCACGTGCAGGCCTCCCATGGAGACCTGAGCATGAGGCAGGAACATCTCGGGCTTGGGACGGCTGGCCAAGCCGTAGAACAGCGTGTCGGCCACCACTCCCACTACTTGGCGCGATGCCCAGTTGCTGTAGGGGATCTGCAGTTGCTGACCCACCGGATCCTGGCCGGGCCACACCAGTTCGGCCATGGACTGGTTGATGATGACGACCGGCTGGGAATCGCCCCGGTCCCGCGAATCAAAAAGGCGCCCCCGCAGCAGCCGGATTCCCATCGTCTCGTGATAGCCGGGCGTCGAGACCCGGAAGTCGGACTGAGGCTCCTCGCCGGCAGGGGGCTGGATGCGGCCGGGAATGCGGTAAGGCAAGTCGTAGTTGATGCTGATGGGGCTCATGGGCAAGGCGGTGACGGCACCGGCCGACTCCACGCCCGGCAAGGCCTTCAGGCGGGTGAGGAGTTGATCGTAGTACTGGGTGCGCTTTGCGGGCGTGGGGTAGGAGCGTCCGTCCAGGAAGATGCGCGCCACGACAATGCCCTGCTTGCGGAATCCGGGATCGACCGTCCGTAGGTTGTAAAAGCTGTGCATCAGCAGTCCGGCGCCCACCAGCAGCAATACCGTCAGGGCAACCTCGGCGATGACCAGCAGGCCGCGCAGCCTGACGCCAGTCAATCCATCTGAACTCTCCCTTCCCGAAGTTTCCTTAAGCCAATCACCGGGATGCCGGCGCAGGGCTTCCAGTGCGGGAGCGGTCCCGAAAAGGAGTCCGCTGATGAGGGAGACTCCCAAAGTAAAAGCCAGTACCAGGCCGTCGATGGAAGCTTCGTCCAGTCGGGGAATGCTCCCAGGAGCCAGGCTGAGCAGCAAAGGAAGCATCAGGAAGGCAATGACAACTCCTGCCAATGCTCCTATCAAAGACAGAACCAGGCTTTCGGTCAACAGTTGGCGAAGCAGCCGGGATGGGCTGGCACCCAAGGCTGTGCGAAGAGCCACTTCGCGGACTCGAGTGCCTGCCCGCGACAGCAGCAAAATGGCGACGTTGACGCAGGCCAGCAGCAGGATGGCGCCCACGGCCGCGAAAAGCAGCAGAAGGGGCGTGCGGGTGGCGCCCACCATCTGTTCATGCAATGGCACCATCCGCATGCGCCAACCCCGGTTGGCGGCCGGGAAGCCCTCTTCGAGCTGGGCGGAAAGGTCGTCCAGATTGGGTTGGGCCTGGACGATGGTCAGACCGGGCTTGAGGCGGGCAAAGGCCTGCAGCATGCGCACAGCCCGGTTGGCTCGAGTGTTGAGCGGACCCGTCACCCAGAGCTGGACGCTGTCGCTGGGGATGCCGAAGCCTGGCGGCATCACGCCCACCACCTCGACTGGTGCCTGGTCGAGCGAGATGGTGCTTCCCAGGATACTTTCCCGGCCTCCGAATCGCCTTTGCCACAAGCCGTGGCTGAGTACCGCTACTCGGCCGCGGCCTGCAGCGTCCTCGCCTTCAGTGAAGGTACGGCCTGAATGGGCTTCGGCCCCAAGGACATCGAAAAATCCGGCTGTGACACTCAGGGCGGTGAGCTCTTCCGGCTCCTGGACACCGGTCAGCGTATAGCTGTTGTAATACCAGGCGGTCATATCCTCGAAGACCGTGTTCCCGTCGCGGACGTCGACGAAATTGGCGGCCGACATAGGGGATTCGGATTGCTGCTGAGCCTCACTGGCATCCCATACCACCACCAGCTGTCCGGGATCGGGGAAGGGAAGCGGCTTGATCAGCACGCTGTAGACAACGCTGAAGACGGTTGCATTGCAGCCGATTCCAACAGCCAGGCAGAAAATGGCGATGAGTGTGGAAAGCGGGCGCTTGGCCAGGATGCGGAAGGCGTATCGAAGGTCGCGCGTCAAGTGGTCCATAGTCGCTCCTACGTTTCACTGAGTCCAGAAGGCAGGTTGGCTCAGGCTCGGAGGCGAGGAAAAGATGATTGTTGGCAGACGTGGGTTAGGGACGGGGGGAGGGCGTTGACACACTGGGAGCGGGAATCAGGGCCGTTGGCGAGGGCCGGCTGGCGGCTCCCGGCTCAATTCAGGCTGCTGCCGGGAACTTTCTTGCCCTTCTCCAGGCAGCGGCGTAGTCTGGAAAGGCGAAAGGGGCCGCGTCTTGAATTTTTAATTTGAACGGCTGCAACGATGAGCGAATTCCCAAGAATTAAAAATTCAAGACACGGCCCCGCCCCACTCACCTGGGTCTGCATTTTTGGCTTCCTGCTTTTGGCAGCACCTCTGCTGGGGCAGGAACGCGAGCGCGAATTGGAGCAGCCGGAGTGGATGGCGTCGCTTCCCTTTGAAAGCTCCCACCGGGAGGTCTTCGATGCCATCGAACGGCTGGAAGCGCGTCTGCAGGAAGACCCACGCGATCATCGGACGCGGATGGAATTGGGCCGCCAGTACTTTCGGTTGGCTTCCGACCACGACTTGGCGGCCCTTCAGAAAGCCGAGGGAGTATTTGAGGAACTCCTGGCCGTCGGTCAGTTTCGGGCCGAGGCCACTGCTTACAAGGCTTTTCTGATCGGATTCCGGGTGGGATTCGGAATCATGCCCGACCAGCATCGGGAGGAGGCCATCCGGCTCAACCACCAATTGCTGGACGAGGCAGTCGCCCTCAAGCCGGACTCGCTGGAGGTCCGTCTGCTGCGCGCCTACGACGGCATCTACACGCCTGTACGCTACCAGCGTACCGAAATCGGGATCCGCGATTTCCGAAAAGTTCTCGAGCTGGCTGAAAATCAGCATCGCCGGGACATCCGGCCCGCCCGCATTGAGATGCTTATCGGCGAGCTGTACCTCAAAATCAACGACTTTGAGCAGGCCCGACAGCATTACCAAAGGGCCATCGACCTTGCGCCCAGCACTCTGGCCGCGCTCTCTCCCCAGACCCGCCTCAAGGCCTTGGAAGAACGCCTGAGCACCGAGCCCTCCGCCAGCCTGCGGCCCGTCATTTCAGTGCTGGGATTCTTGTCCGGCGCCGTTCTTTTCGCCATTTTGGCCGGCATGCTGGTCAGGGAGATTGTGCAGCTGCGCCAGCGTCGAGCCGGAGCGGCGGCGGCTCTGGCCGTCTCGCTGGCAGCACTGAGCTGGAACGCTTGGAACCTCGCCCATGTCCTCAACGAGACTCTCGGGCTGCCCTTGGCTCAGTCGCCTCTGCTGGCTTTTTGGCACGAGCAATCCGGCTTTCTATGGATTGCCCTGGCACCTATCCCAATCGGGCTGATTTCCGCCTACCGTCTGCACAAGGCAACCTTCATGGACATCTTCCTCAAGCGCGGGGCAGCCCTTTGCACCATCTTTTTGCTTTCGCTGCTCAACGCCCGCTTGGTCGAGGCGCCTTTGAGCCATTATTTCATCCAGGCCTCCCATCCGGCACTGCGCTCCATCTTCTTTACCGGGATCTGGATCTGGATCTACATGCTCTACGCCTTGCTGCGCGACCACATCTATCGCCTCATAGACCGCTATGTCTTCAAACGCCGGGATCACGCTCAGCTACTGGACAGATTTCACCAGCAACTCTCTTCGCTCATCGCGGTAGCCCAGCTGCAACCGGCGATATCGACAGCCTTGCAGGAAGCTTTTTGCTGTCATCCGGTGCTTTTCCTGGAAGGGGACGACCCTCTCTCCAAGCGCCTGCAAGCCGAGATGGGCAGGCAAGGCAAATCGGTGTTGCAGCG
>JANQFM010000689.1 GCA_028277865.1 Acidobacteriota bacterium | reverse complement strand
ACACGCACGGCTGAAGCAGATTGAGCGCATTTCGCTGTCAGGCCGCCCGATGGCGTCTACCGTGCGCCGCGGGCGGTCAGGACGGCGGGGATGGTGCGCAGCATGATGCGGATGCCCAGCCAGAAGGTCCAGTTGTCGATGTACTCCAGGTCCATCTCCATCCACTTCTGGAAGTCGATGTCGTTGCGGCCTGAGATTTGCCACAGGCAGGTGATCCCCGGCTTGACGCTCAGGCGCCGTCGCTGTTTGACAGTGTAGTGGCGGACCTCTTCGTCCAGGGGCGCCCGGGGACCCACGATGCTCATCTCGCCCTTGATCACGTTCCAGAGCTGGGGCAGTTCGTCGATGCTGGAAAGGCGCAGCAGGCGTCCCAAAGGGGTGACGCGCGGATCGTTGCGCATCTTGAAGACCGGGCCGTCCATTTCGTTGAGGTGGCGGATCTCCCACAGGCGGTCCTCGGCGCCTTCGTACATGGTGCGGAACTTGACCAAGGTAAATGGACGACCGAAGCGTCCGCAGCGGGTCTGGCGGTAAAAGACCGGGCCGGGCGACGTGAACTTGATCAGGGCGGCGACCAGCAGCATCAATGGGGACCAGAGAACCAGCATTCCCACCGCGAACCCGAAGTCGGTGATCCGTTTGGCGGCCAAGGCCAGACTGTGGTCCGGCACCATGGAGAAAGTGATCAGGGGCAGGTCGTCCAGCCTCTCCAAGGAAACCCGGGCAATGGAAGTGGGGAAGAAGTCTCCTGCCGCGACGCGGGTGCGAATGCCCAGATCCTCGCACAGGCGGATCATTTTGATGAAGTTCTCGGGATCTTTTCTTTGGGAGCCCACGAAGAGGATCTCGTCGAAAATCAGCTCTCCGGTCAAAAGGTCGGGCAAGTCCTTGAGCCGGCCCAGCACTTTCAATCCGGTCACCCGGCGCGGCTGGCCCAAGCTGGCCAGGTGCCCCACCACCTCGTAGCCCCACTTTTGCAGGTGCGAAAGCTGATCGCTGATGCGGACCGCCCTTTGATCGGTCCCCACGATCAGGATCTTGATGCGGTTGTGCTCGCTGATGGCCCGGCTGCGGAAGGCCCAGTGGAGCAGCAATCGGTTGAGCACCATCAGCAATCCGGAAAGGAGCAAGAAGCCCAGCCAGATGGGGCGGCTGACATCCAGCTGGAAGGTGAACGAAAAAGCTGCCGTCACGATCCCCATGGCCGCCACATAGACCAGCACCCTCAGATACTGCTTGCGCAACGGCCAGTGCAGCAGGTGCGAGTAGCTCTGAGTCACCCGCAGCAAAAAGGCCGCAAAAGGAAGCATGAACAGCCAGTAGATCAAGTAGGTGGACAGGGGCAGCAAGCGTCGCAGAAAGAATTCCTGAAGGCCGAGCAGCGGCAGCCCCTCAGCATGCGAACGAAGGAAGTAGGCGGCCCACAGGGCCAGGATTCCGGCGCTGATGTCCACAGCCAGGAGCAAGGTCGAATAAAGTCTCCGTTGGTGCTCGAACATATCTGTACCTGATTGTAGTCGAAGTCGCTGATTAATGCGAAGTTTTACGCCCCTGCTTGGCTGGTGTCGGGGCGTGCAGCCTGCGAGCGTCCCCCATTTCACCCCCAGGCCGGTTGCAGTCTCTCAAACCAATACAAATGCGGTCGGGCGTTCAGCACCGGGTCGGATCCTGGATGCGGGGAATCCGCGAGAGCAGGAATCCTTCGCCGAAGCGGCATCCCGCCTGACTGCCCAGATGATAATGAAAAGTACGCAGTTGTTCCAGGAAATCGGGTCGGCTCAAGTAGGTCTCCGGTTCGTCATCGCCGCTCAGCCCCAACTGGGAGCGGTAGGCGCGGATGGCCTTTTCCTTGCGCTGGTAAAAAGATGTCACGTCCACCACAAAGTGGGGCGTCAATGGCTGGTTGAAGTTGATCCAGTAAGCGATTTTCCCGGGGCGGTGACGTTTCTGCCCGGTTTCAATGCTGGCCAGCCCGGAGTGGTGCACCGCTTCTTCGGTGAGTTGGGCGGTCTTGGCATGATCGGGGTGCCCGAAACGGGAATGGGTCAGCACCAGACGGGGACGGCAGCGCCGGATGATCCGGATCAAGGCCAGGCGGCTGTCGGCATTGACCGCAACATCGCCATCCGCCAGCCCCAGGTTCTCCCGATATTCCAACCCCAGGATCCTGGCGGCTTCGGCAGCCTCTTCAGCCCGAATCTCGGGAGTCCCCCGGCTGGCCAGCTCGCCCCGCGTCAGATCCACGATGGCGGTCTTATGCCCCAGCGCCTTGAGGGCCAACAGCGTTCCGCCCACGTTGATCTCGACATCATCCGGATGAGCGCCTACGGCAAGCACGTCGATGGTCATGTCCAAGGTCCAAAGTCCAAAGTCCAAGGTCCAAAGTCAGAGGTTCTGGGTTTCAGGTTCCGGGTTCCAGGTTCCAGCCTTTGAGCTGCGAACTGCGAACCGCGAACTGCATACTACCCCAGTCTTCCCGACTCCTCCGTATCTTCCGACCTTGGACCTTGGACTTTGGACCTTGGACTCTCTTTCTGCTAGACCCAGAGCACATGGTGGCTGTGGGCAAAGGGGTCGATGGACTCCAGCAGGGCTTCGACAAGGCCCTCGCCCTCCAGGGCCAGGAATTGGTTGAAGTTGAGCACCCGTTCCTGGGGCTTGGAATGGGGGAGCAAGTCGGAATAAAGATAGTCCAGGTGATCGCTCAGATGAGTGTTGCGGCCCTCGTGGTTTTTGACAAAGCGATCGCGGACCTTCTTGATCTGGTGCGCGATCTTGTGGCCTGATCCCCTCAGCATGTCAGCCACGGGAGGATCTTCGCTTCGAATGAGCGGCTGCAAGGCTTCCAGCCGCCGCTCGACTTCGCTCTCCAAGCGGTCGAACTCCTCCAGAACCCGGGACGACCCGCCGCTTTCGATAATTTGCCGGGTCACTTCCAGCCTGGAAGACTTCATCAGGTCGCTCAGGCTCAGGTCATAGCGCTTGAGCAGACGCTGAGCCTTGCGGTCCACCACCGTCAGCGCAGATCGGGGGAAAACGGCGGACTCGATTCCCCAGTAGCCGGAGATGGCGCTGACCTGGCTGAAATAGGAGACCTCGCCGGGGCCGCCCACATAGGCCGCGGTGGGAAACAGATGGTCCTGAACGATCGGTCGCAGCAAAACATTGGGGCCGATGCAGTCGGGGCAATCTTGGATCAGGGCCTGGAAATCCTCAAGGCTGAAGGAGCGCCCGGAATCTCCCCTGGCATGATAGCGGCCCTCCTCGCAGCGCAGCTTGTAACGGATATCGCCGTCCATCCAAAACATCAGCGTTTCGCCCTGCCCGACATGCACCTGGGCGAAGTGCCCTGCTGCGATGAGCTCCTGCCGACGCTGCTCCAAAGAGGCCAAAATCTCTTCACGCCTTTGCAGGGCGTTTTCGAAGACCGGCCGGATCAGTTGCTTGTAGCCGGGCGAAAGGGCGTCGAAAAGGACCAGGCCGTGCTTGCGGAAAAGGCCGGAGAGCCAGCGGCCGAAACCCAGCCGGAAATCGCTCTGAGGGCTGTAGCATTGGGCCAGGTTTTCCAGCACGCTGCTGCTGAACTGCCCCGGCAGCCCTTGCTGCTTCAACTCTTCCAGGCAGCTTTGGATGCCTTGAAGCGAAGTCCTGCCCACCATGCGGGCTGAACCGGGATGGGCGGGAAAGCTCACCTCGAAGCGCTTGCCTTGGCGATTGAGCCAACTGCTGGAGCGGACCTCCTCAAAGTCGGAGTCATCGGAAGGCAGCCAGAAAATCGCTACAGCCGAAATGCCTTCGGCCTCCAAAAGCTGAGCCACCTTGACGGCCGTGGCAGCCTTGTAAACACAGTAGCTGGGACCCCCGAAGAGCCCCAGTTGCTGGCCCGTCACCACAGCCACGGCCTGAGGGGACCGCAGCTTTTCGATCTGGGCAAAGGCCTTGTCCCCCGCCCCGACACGGCGGTTGAAAGCCTCCAGGACAGGTGTCAATGAATCACGGGGGTACTCGCGGCCGCTCTGCAGCAGCCGTCCGGCACGCTGCCGCAAGCGTTCCAGGCTCAAATGGGCATCGGTGTAAAAAGAGGAGACCTTGTCGAAGCTGTAAAGGAAGTCCAAAAAGAGGGAGCTTTGTGCGGAGAGTTGACGGTAATCCAGGGGATCGACCTTTGCTTGACAGTCCGTCAGATTCATCCGGCTTCCCTTCGTCAGGCCGTTTCCGCAACGCCGGTCAGCAGTTTCTCTGCTAAACGCCCAGAGCGAAGAATGGTTTCAATTTCGCGGGCCTCCTCGTCAGTCAAAGGCAGCAGGGGAAGCCGGCAGGCGCCACCCTCGAATCCGGTCATATCCATGGCCTTCTTGACGCCCGCCACGCCGTAGCGGGTGGTCAGGGCCACCGCGATTTCGTACAGTTCGGCCTGAAGCTCCGCGATGCTCTCACCTTGCTGATAGGCTTCGATGACCCGTGCCGGCAACTCGGGCAATGCGCAGGAAACGGCCAGCATGGCAGCCCGGATCCCCAAGGTCAGCGAAGGACCGAGTATCTGGGCGCTGCCTAAGACCACCTGGAATTGCTGCCCGGCCACAACGGCCAGAACGTTCTGCAGATAGCTGAAATTGCCCGAGCTGTCCTTCATGCCGATGATCTTGGGGTGCCGGGCCAGCGCTGCGATCAGTGAGGGAGAGAGGGAAATGCCGGAGTACTGGGGCACGTTGTACAGCAGCAGGGGAAAGGGGGACTGCTCAGCCAGTCGGCTGAAATAGCCCGCCAAAGCCTGATCGGTCATGCGGTTCTTGAAGTATGCCGGAGTGGCTGCCAGCAAGGCATCGATGGACAGTCCGTCAAGATCCTGGGCAAAGCTCAGCGAATCGCGCAGCGAAGCAAAGCTGACGCCCACGATCAGCCGGCGATCGGCGGGGACGGTCCGGCAGGCCAGCCGCACGATCTCCAGCTTTTCATCCCTGCCAAGATGGGCCGATTCACCATTGGATCCCAGCAGCAAGAATCCACTGACGGGCTTTTCGAGGTACCGCTTGAGGTTGGTCTCCAGAGCCTGGAAGAGGATCTCTCCGTCCTCAGAGAAGGGGGTGGTGACGGGAGGCATGATCCCGTCAAAGGATTTGCTCATATCCGTTGAAGACGCACAAACAGGAGGGAGGATTCCGAAAAGAGGGGTTTCAGCCGGAGGTGCGAAGAGGTGGAGATCGGCAAGTGAGGGGAGGCAGGAGGGGCGGTCGGCGGCGGAGACGCCATATGGTTTCTTTTGGCTTTGGAAAACGGTAGTATGAAACGGCTTTCCGGGGCAAACTGATTGAATTCGAAAAACAACCGACTCGAACCGGTGGAGGTTGAACAAATGCCAACAATTCGCTTCAAGGTGAACGGTCGAGAGCACACCGTCAAAGACCTCGACCCATCCACGCCGCTGTTGTGGGTACTGCGCGACAGCTTGGGCTTGGCGGGGGCCAAGTTCGGCTGCGGGCTCGGGATGTGCGGCGCCTGCACAGTCCACGTCGACGGCCAGCCCGTCCGCTCCTGCCTGACTCCGGCCTCTTCGGTTGCCGAAAAGCCCATTACAACCATTGAAGGGCTGGCCAAGGACGGCAAGCTGCATCCGCTGCAGGAAGCCTGGATCGAGCACGACGTGGCCCAGTGCGGCTATTGCCAGACCGGCCAGATCATGTCGGCGGCTGCGCTGCTGGAGGAAAACTCCAAGCCCAGCGCTGAGGACATCGATATGGCCATGGCAGGCAACCTGTGCCGCTGCGGAACCTACATCCGGATTCGGGAGGCTGTTCAAGCGGCCGCCCAAAAACTCGACGCCAGCAAGGAGAGTGGACAATGAACGACCAAGGCCTTCATGACGTGATGAGGGAAATCGAAGCCCAAGATGCTCTTGCCTACTCTTCCAGCCCCATGAACCGCCGCCTCTTCCTGAGAGTCTCCGGCGTGGCCGGAGGCGGTATGATGCTGGCCCTCCAAATGGGCCTGGCATCGCGCACTACGGCATTGGCCGCCGGCCTTTCGGGCGATGAGCCGTTCGCTCCCAACGCCTATCTGCGCATCTCTCCCGATGGCAGCGTCTTGATCTACGCCAAGAATCCCGAAATCGGGCAGGGCGTCAAGACCGCATTGCCCATGATCGTCGCCGAAGAGCTGGACGCTGACTGGTCGGACGTGCAGGTGGAACAGTCGGAGATCGACCAGTCGCGCTACGGAAGCCAGTTCGCAGGCGGGTCACGCTCCATCCCCTCCAACTGGGATCCTCTGCGCAAGGCGGGCGCGGTGGCGCGGCACATGCTGGTTGCGGCGGCCGCCACGCGATGGGGCGTCTCAGCCGACCAATGCAAGACCGAAAAGAGTGCCGTCCTGCATCCGGCCAGCGGGCGGAGGCTGGGCTATGGCGAGGTGGCCTCTCAGGCTGCAGCCCTCCCGGTCCCCGACCCGGAATCCGTCCCCCTCAAGAAACGCTCCGAATACAAGCTGCTGGGCAAGAGGATCACTGGCGTGGACAACCACTCGCTGGTGACGGGAAAGCCTCTTTTCGGCATCGACCAAAAGGTGGAGGGCATGCTTTACGCCAGCTACGAAAAATGCCCGGCCACCGGAGGCAAGGTCGCCCAGGCCAACCTGGAGGAAGTCCGCTCGCTGCCCGGCGTCAAGGACGCCTTCGTGTTGGAGGGAAACGGCAAGGTCGATGAATTGATGCCCGGCGTGGCCATCGTTGCCGACTCGACCTGGGCGGCCATCAACGCCAAGCGCCGCCTCAAAGTGACCTGGGACGAGTCGGAGGCTTCCAAGGACAGTTTCAGCGGCGCAGTCAAGAAAGCCGCTGAATTGGCCGGGCAACAAGGCCAGCCGCTGCGTCAGGGAGGCGACGTCGCTGCCGCCTTTGCCAGCACCGCCAAGACCGTGGAAGCCTTCTACAGCTACCCCTTCCTCTCCCACGCCCCCTTGGAGCCCCAGAACTGCACAGCCTGGTTCAAGGACGGCTCAGTGGAAATCTGGGCGCCTTCCCAGACGCCTCAGCGAGCAGTGACCAAAGCGGCCAACACTCTGGGGATACCTGCTGAGAAAGTCACTTTGCACCAGACTCGGATCGGGGGCGGTTTCGGGCGGCGGCTGATCAACGACTACGTGTGCGAGGCGGCCGCCATCTCTCAGAAGGCCGGCGCACCGGTCAAGCTGCAGTGGACGCGCGAAGACGACATGGCCCACGATTTTTACCGCGTGGCGGGCTTCCATTCCTTCAAGGGCGCAGTGAACCAATCGGGCAGGCTGTCGGCCTGGCAGGATCATTTCATCACCTTCTCCAGCAATGGAAATCGCCCTGTCAGCGGCGGCAGCATGGGGCGAAGCGAATTTCCCGAGTACCTGCTGGAAAACTTCAAGATCACTCAATCACTGATGCCCTTGTCGACGCCCTGCGGACCCTGGAGGGCGCCGGGATCCAACGGAATCGCCTTCGCCGTGCAGTGCTTTTTGCACGAGCTTGCCGTCGCCGCCGGGCGCGATCACCAGGAGTTCCTGCTCGAAGTGATGGGAGAGCCGCGTTGGATCGATCCCGGCAATGCCCGTTCCCTGCACACCGGCCGGGCTGCCGGCGTGATCCGCCTGGCCGCCGAGAAGTCCGGCTGGGGCAAGCCGCTTCCGGCCGGGCGGGGAAGGGGCTTGGCCTTTCACTTCAGCCATGCGGGCCATTTCGCCGAAGTCGCCGAGGTGAGCGTCGATGCCGACAAGAACCTCAAGGTGCACAAGATCACCGTTGCGGGCGGCGTCGGCCCCATCATCAACCTCAGCGCTGCCGAAAACCAGTGCCAGGGTGCGGTGATCGACGGGCTGAGCACGGCGCTCGGCCTGCAGCTTTCCATTGAGAAGGGACGCGTCCAGGAATCGAATTTTCACCAATACCCCATCCTGCGCATGCCTTCCGCCCCCCAGGTGGATGTCCACTTCATCGAAAGCGACTATCCGCCGACCGGACTGGGAGAGCCCGCCCTGCCGCCCGTCGCACCGGCGATCTGCAACGCTATCTTCGCGGCCAGCGGCCAGCGCGTGCGGGAACTGCCCTTGTCCAAGCATGGGTATTCGGCCTGAAGCAGGGGATGATAAGCGGTGCCCACAGGGGCACAGGGCGCACAAGAACGTATCAGAGAATGCTATCTGCTCCCTGTGCCTTGGTGTCTCGGCGGCTTCCCCTGACTGGCATTCCGTTGACCCGGGCTGCAATCCGATAAAATAGCCCCTGATGCGGGTTGTTTCGCTGACGGCGGCCGAGTTGCACCGGTTGCGGGGGGTATTCGAAGAAGAGGTCGAATGCTGGCAAAGCCAGCTGCACTGGGACTACCGTCCATCCACCCAACTCATTCGCCGATATGTTTCCTCGCAAAGCCTGCCCGGCTTCGTGCTGCGCGACGGGCCGGGCCAAGCGGCCGGGTACGCTTATTACGTGAGCAACCCGCCGGTCGGCTTTATCGGCAACCTCTTCGTGCGTCAAGCCAAGGCTGAATTGACGGCCTACCAGATGCTCTTTGATGAAGCGTTCCGGGCCTTGCGCTCCTGGAAGGACGTCCGGCGCATCGAAAGCCAGCTCTTTCCCTTTTACACCAGCCTGGAGCCGATCTTCCGCTCAGCCGGTTTCAAGGTGCGCAAGCGCTACTTTCTGACTCTGCAGCTGGACCGATTGGTGGAATCCGCGCTGCCGGCGCCGGACAGCCTTCCCCTGCGGATCTGCCCCTGGCGCGCCGCTCACTTCAATGCGGCGGCAGCAGTGATTTACGACAGCTACCTCGACTCGCCCGATCACGAACTTTGCTTTGACTACCAGACCCTGGAGGGGTGCGGACGCTTTTTGCGCAACATTATCGACAATCCGGGATGCGGCGAGTTCTGCCCCCAATCCAGCCTGGTGGCGCTGGACGGTCGGGGACGGGTCTGCGCCATCCTCATCACCAGCCGGATTTCGAGCACAACGGGGATGATCCCTCAGATCTCGGTACGCAAGGACTGGCAGGGCAGGGGAATCGGCAGCCATCTGCTCAGGCTCCATTTCACTTCGGCCCGCCGCCAAGGCCTCAAGCGCATCACCCTTTCTGTCTCGGAAGCCAACCAAAAGGCCTACCGACTCTACCTGCGGCTGGGCTTTGACGAGCAACGCAGCTTCCATGCCTACGTCTGGACACCGGAACAGGGAGTTGCGCGCCAAGACGCCGAGGCGCAAAGATCGATTCCTTAACCTATCCTGAACTTTGCGCCTCGG
>JANQFM010000664.1 GCA_028277865.1 Acidobacteriota bacterium | reverse complement strand
CTTCTGCGGCTGGCCTGCTCCGAGGATTCCACGCAGAAGCGTAGAGAGGCAGAGGCGCAAAGGAGCAGAAACCAATCGTGACTCCTCGCTAGTTTTGCGCCTCTCCACTGCGCCACTGCGCCTCTGCGTGAAACTTCCCCTCGTACTCGCGCAGCGCCAAGTCGCGGGCGGAGATCTTGAAACGGCGCAGCAGGCGCTTGAACTGGCGGTCGGAAAGGCGTCGGGTGCGGCGCAGCTGCCGGCGCTTGCGCCACATGCGCCCCGTTCCCGCCAAGCCCTCCAAGAGCGCCTTGACAACTGTGAGCGCCAGCCTCCCCAGCGATTCCTGGCGGCGAAAGCTGCCTGCTGCGCCTTTGCCCCTCATGGCCGCCCCAAAATTCAGCATCCACCGGTAGGCGGTCAGGAAGGGAGAGGCCAACAGCCAGGAGAGAGGCAGGTTTTTGACGGCCAGCCAGTAACGGTTGCGTTCCACCCAGTAGATTTTTCGGGCCGAGAATCGCCCGCTGGTCGAAGAGTGCCGATGATGGACAAGCGCAGAGGGTATGTAAAGGCATCCCCAGCCCATCCAACGGGCGCGCAGCCCCAGGTCGGCGTCGTCGGCATAGGCGAAGAACTCGGGGTCGAACCCACCGACTTCATCCAGCAATTGACGGCGGTAAAGGGCCGCACAGCCGTCCGGCAGGAGTGCCTCTTCCAGGCTGTCAAACTGCCCCCGGTCCCTCTCTCCTGTGCCGCGCCCCCGGTTCTGTCCGTCGGGGTAGATCAGGTGCCCGGCTTTGTCGATGATCCGGCTGCCGGCAAAAAGGATCTTGCTGGCGCACATGCCCACCGAGGGAGAATCGACAATCGCTTCCATAAGGGCCGTGATCCAGCCCGGATCGGCCTCGGCATCGTTGTTGAGCAATGCCACATAGTCGCCCCTGGCCCGTTCGAAGGCCAGGTTGTTGGCGGCAGCGAATCCCCGGTTCTCACGCAAAGCGATCCAATGCAGGCAAGGCTCGCCCAACGATTGCAGCACTTGCAGGCTTTGGTCCTCCGACCCGTTGTCGACCACCCAGATTTCCAGCTTGGGATAGGTTTGCTGAAGCAAGGACCGCAGGCAGCCCTCAAGCAGTTCGGCGCGATTGTGGTTCACGACCACGACGGACACCAAAGGCGCATCAGCAGCGGAATTGCGAAAGGCCTCTTGTCTGCTCGTAGCCATGAGTTTGCAGTTGGCAGTTGCCAGTTGCCAGTTGCCAGTTGGCAGTTGGCAGTTGGCAGTTGGCAGTTGGCAGTTGGCAGTCAAGATAGAGCATTCTGCAGACCTTGGACCTTGGACCTTGGACCTTGGACCTTGGACCTTGGACTGGCAACTGACCTATCTCGTCCCAATCCCGATGTAGAGAAATCCCAGACGGGTCAGTTCAACGGGATTGTACTGGTTGCGCCCGTCAAAGATGACGGGCAGGCGCAGCAGGCGTTTCACACGCTCGAAGTCGGGGTTGCGGAAGACGTTCCACTCGGTGATCAGGATCAAGGCATCTGCGCCTTGCAGGGCCTGATAGTTGTTGTCGCAGTAGCGGATTGAGTCGCCAAAGGCCTTGCGGGCTTCGGGCATCGCCTCCGGGTCGTAGGCTTGGATGGCTGCTCCCCTTTGCAGCAGATTGCCGATGATCCCCAGCGAGGGCGCCTCGCGCATGTCGTCAGTGCGTGGCTTGAAGGAAAGGCCCCACACGGCAAAGGTGCGCCCGGAAAGCGGAGCGGAGCGGGCAGGGGCGGTGCTGGAATTGCCGACAGCCTGGGCTTGGTAAGCCACCTTGAGCAGCTGCTCAGGCAGTGGGGCAGTCTCAGCCGGATCGGCCGGCAGCTTTTCCAGCATCGGAATGGCTTTCGAAGTGAAAAGACGGTCGATCTTGCCCACCAGGACGGTTTTTTGGCGCTCGTTTACCCTTTCGATGGTCTCGATCAGCTCCAACGGATAACCGGTCTCTTGGCCCATCCGGATCAACGCCTGGATGTCCTTGGGGAAGCAGGAGCCTCCATAACCCACTCCGGGGAAAAGAAAAGACCGGCCGATGCGCTTGTCGGCACCGACCGCACTTCGCACCTCGGACACGTTTGCGCCCAAGTGCTCGCACAGGTTGGCGATTTCATTCATGAACGAGATCCGGCAGGCCAGCATTGCGTTAGAGGCGTACTTCGACATTTCGGCGCTGCGCGTATCCATGATCAGGACAGGAGCGCCGGTTCGCGTAAAAGGGGCATACAATTCGCGCATCAGTTGGCCGGCCTGGCGGCTTTCAGTGCCGATCACAACCCGGTCGGGACGCAAAAAGTCGTCAATCGCCGCACCTTCCTTGAGGAATTCCGGATTGGAGACGACTTCGAAGGGGTGGGAGGTCAGCTGCTGCACTTGGGCGCGGACCATTTCAGCCGTGCCCACCGGGACGGTACTCTTGTTGACCAGAATCTTTTGGCCGTTCATGGCGCCCGCCACGTGGCGGGCAGCTTGCATGACGTACGACAGGTCGGACGACCCGTCTTCGCCGGCCGGGGTTCCCACGGCGATGAAGATGATGCGGGATTGCCGGACCGCTTCACTCAGCCCGGTCGTAAAGTTCAGGCGGCCCTCTTGCAGGTTGCGCTGAATCATCTCCTCAAGGCCGGGTTCATAAATCGGAGCCCTGCCCTGCCCCAGCTGCTCGATCTTGGCTTGGTCGATGTCGACGCAGATGACCTGATTGCCCATCTCAGCAAAGCAGGTTCCGCTCACCAGCCCGACATAGCCTGTCCCGATAATGCAGATCCTCATCCTTGGCGCCTCCCGGCAATATCCTTCTCCGGAAAAGCCCCAGTATACCTGGAGACCTCTGATGCGAGGAGTCGAAAAGTCGGCCCGATGCGGACAGGATGGGCCATAGGCTGTACAATAGGCGAGGAGGCACAAAGATGAACGTGAAGCACATGAAGAAAACCCGAGATCTGGTGGCAGGCGACATCATGAATCCCAATGTCATTGTGTTGAACACCGAGATGACTTTGCAGGAAGCGGCTGATGTTCTGGGCAGCAATTCGATTTCGGGAGCTCCCGTCCTCAACGACCAGGAAGTTGCAGTGGGGGTGATCTCCTACACGGACATTGCCCAAAATTGCGCGGAACGGGGTTATCTCTCGCCTTCGGACCGCCTGGGGCCCGACCTTTACGCCCAAGGCTGGGAGGACCGGCTGGAACCGGAGGAAATGGACCGATTTCAGATCGAAGACGGAGGGCTGCTGGTCAAGGACGTCATGACTCCCACCGTCTATACCGTTCCCGAGAAGACACCTGTCCGCGAAATGGCCAAGACCATGATCGCAGGGCGCGTCCACAGGCTGTTCGTCATCAATCAGGACGAAAGGCTGGTCGGAATTGTCAGCACCCTGGACCTGTTGCAGCTCTTTGCTGACGAGGGATAGCCGGTCGAGTTGCCGAGCCTCAAAAGGCCCGGCTTGCAGGGCATCATGAGCAAGTCCGAAAGCAGGGATGGGCAATTGGTACGGCTGGAGGGCGATCAGCCTGTCTGGGGCCGCTTTTTTACAGTTGCACCACTGGTCCTGGTCGGGAGCCGCGAAGAAGACGGCCGCTACAACTTCGCTCCCAAGCACATGGCCGTGCAACTCGGCTGGGACAACTACTTCGGCTTTGTCTGCACGCCCCGCCACGGCACCTACCAGAACATCCAGCGGGAGGGAGTTTTCACTGTCAGCTACCCTCGCCACTCCCAGATCGTATTGGCCAGCCTGTCGGCGACGGCCCGCGCCGGGAATTGCATTTCGCCTCGTCTGGGCGCACTGCCCACTTTTGATGCCAGCCAAATCGAGGGACGCTTCATCGAGGACGCCTACCTATTCCTGGAGTGCCGATTGGACCGCACCATCGAAGGTTTCGGCGAAAACAGCCTGATCGCCGGCAAGATCGTCACGGCCCACGCGCCCGAAGAGGCCTTGAGGAGATCGGAAGTCGACGATCAGGACGTGATTCACCAGTGCCCTGTGCTGGCCTACCTGCATCCGGGCCGCTTCGCGCCCATCGAAAACAGCTTCTCATTTCCATTCCCTTCCGACTTCAAGCGATGATTCCACTACCATCACTCATTCCAGCCCATCGCAGCATCAATCGGTCGGACCCTGCCCGCACATGCATCCATGACGGCCTTTCAGTGCGGGCGGCGGCCGAATCTGAACAGGATTTCCAATGAAGGGGAGCAGCCTGCCAGTTCGTGAGATCCGGCGCTACGTCACCCGGCACCAAGACCATTGGATCGAGTTCCTGCGCCAATTGGTTCTGGCTGAATCCCCGTCTTTGAATCCGGAGTCCCAGCAAGAGGTCTTCGGGATCTTGAGGCAACCCTTCGAGGAGATGAACTTCGACATCTCATACATTGCCGGCGTTCAAAGCGGCGGCCATCTTTGCCTGCGTTCGCCGGACGGCAGGAATGAGGGTCTTCAACAGTTGCTTCTGGGACACTGCGACACGGTCTGGCCCTTGGGGACGGTAGAGCAGATGCCTGTGGAGATCGACAAGGGTCAAGGTATCCTGAAGGGGCCGGGTGCCTACGACATGAAGGCAGGTCTGACCCAGATCGTCTTTGCGCTCAAGGCTTTGCACGACCTGGGCCTGGAACCGGAAGTAGCGCCCGCCGTGCTGATCAACTCCGACGAGGAGATCGGGAGCCGCGATTCCGAGGCCCATATCCGTGACTTGGCCAAGGCCTCCGACCGGGTTTTCGTATTGGAGCCTTCCTTGGGCCGCGCCGGCCATCTCAAGACTGCCCGCAAAGGCGTCGGGCAGTTCACGGTGACCGTCAAGGGCAAGGCGGCTCACGCCGGCCTGGATCCGGACGGAGGCGCCAGCGCCATCCTCGAGCTCTCCTACCTGATCCAAAAGCTCTTTCAGCTCAATGACCCTGAGCGCGGCATCACAGTCAACGTGGGCACCATCGACGGGGGCCTGCGCCCCAACGTGGTGGCGCCTGAAAGCAAGGCGGTGGTGGATGTGCGGGTGGCCAATCAAGAAGACGGCCGCTGGATCGAAAGCCAGATTCTCAGCCTGGAGCCGACCAACCCCAAGGTCCGCTTGGAGATCCGGGGCGAAGTGGGCCGCGCGCCACTGGAGCGAACGCCCCGCAACCGCGCCCTCTGGGGCATGGCTGCCCGAATGGGCAGAGAATTGGGTCTGGAGCTGGAAGAGGGCCTGGCCGGAGGCGCCTCTGACGGCAACCTGACCAGCCTTTACTCAGCCACCCTGGACGGCCTGGGCGCCGTGGGGGGCGGAGCTCATGCCCTGCACGAATTTGTCTACCTGGACAAGATCGCCGAACGGACGGCTCTGCTGGCCCTGCTGTTGCTGGCGCCGCCGCTGGAGAGCGAGGAGACCTGAAGCGTTTCCAATCCGCAAGGCCGCCTCACTAAGCTGAATTGACAAGAGAGGACGCCAACCATCCGAGCTTGCCTGGGTGGGGCGGCGTATTCAACATGCCAGCGCAGCAGCCGGAAAAACGCTACTTTTTCTCCTCCGTGACTCGCATTTCCACCCTTGCAGAGGTGGAATTCGCCCTCCAGCCTCTGCCCCGCCGCCGCTGGGGCCTGGGGGATTATGTGGCAGGCGAGGTGACCACAAAGCGACCGGGGCCGCTGTCGAATATCGAGCTTGCCAGCGGCCGCATGGTTCAGGTGCTGGAAGGCGACTTGGTGGTGGGCGCCTGGGGAGTCCGCAAAGCCACTTTGGAAGCAGTGGGCGATTGGAGAGACGTCGGACGAGACCGGCGCATGCACTCGCTGACCGGCGCCGGGCTGTTCGGGCGCTGCACCTCGCTCTCCCCTTTGCTGCCGCCCCTTTTGCAGCTGAAATACCGCGGCCATGTCCAGATCCGGGGAGTCAAGGCACGGATGCAGGATTTTGTCGAGGTGCGCCCCCGCCTCCGCTTCACCACGCCGGTCGTCCTGCTGGTGGGCAGTTCCATGTCGGCAGGCAAAACCACCTCGGCCCGCATCGTCACCCGGCTCCTCAAGAAGCAAGGCTTGCGGGTGGTGGCAGCCAAATTGACCGGTGCCGGGCGCTACCGCGACATCCTCAGCATCCAGGATGCCGGCGCCGACGCTGTCTTCGACTTCGTCGATGTGGGCCTGCCTTCGACGATCTGCGACAAGGAGGCCTTTGTGCCGGTCGCACGCCAATTGCTGTCGCGCCTGGCCGAGACCAGGGCCGACGTCGCCGTCATTGAGGTCGGCGCCTCACCCTTGGAGGGCTACAACGTCTCGTCCGCCATTGAAATGATCCACTCCAACATCTGCTGCACCATCTTGTGCGCTTCGGACCCCTACTCGGTGGTTGGAGTCATGAGCGCCTTCAATCTCCGGCCCGACTTGGCCGCTGGCATCGCCGCCAGCACGGGTGCCGGCATCGAGCTCATCGAAAGGCTCTCCGGCCTGCGGGCCTTGAATCTGGTGGACGAAGCTTCCTGGCCGGAGCTGAGGCGAATCCTGGGCCGGGCGCTCAACAAGGGAGGCTGCTAGCCTAGGCCGCTAGGGTTTCAGGGTTCTTCACGATTGAGTCAAATTTGGCTGCGAGGGGTCCGGCGGCGGTCAGGGGTTCCGGCTTCCGGGCTCCAGGTCCCAGGTTCCGGATTCCAGAATCCGAATCCCGAAAACCCGGAACCCGGAACCTGGAACCCGAAATCCTTCTGCGGTCGGTCTGAGGCGCTGCTCTAGTTCTTGTCCAGATTGCGCCAAGTCGTTGATATGACGCCTGTTGCGGGCGTTGGGCGGCTCCCTTTCCTTTTTCCCTGAAAGGGATGGATTCGCCTCAGCTCCGGCCAGGAAGCTTCGTCCACCAGATTCAAGGCCCGCAGGCCGGAG
>JANQFM010000659.1 GCA_028277865.1 Acidobacteriota bacterium | reverse complement strand
GGAAGCCGCAAGAGCGCATGCCGACGCGCTCGAAAGAGCGGTCCCAAATCGCCCCCTGTTGAAATGGGCGAACCGCCACGGGCTGGAGAGCGGTGCACTAATGCGTGCCCTCCGCAAGGAGGAGGACGCCGAGCGAAGCGCGGATGCAGCGTACTGGCAACCGCTTCGAGAAAAGCTTTCGCGGCTTCGGCGCCGCACCCGCTAAGTGCTGCCGTCCTTTAAAGAGGCGATGTATCCATTGAGGAGACCGGAAACCGGCAGAGGGCTCCAGAGTCGGAAACCAGGACCTAACCCGGATTTCTCACGGGTTCTCTACTGCGGAGCCGCAAGCATCCGCCCTGACTGCGTTGCGCTCCCCTCCCTTTCTGCCGGCCTCCGGTTTCCGGTTCCCGGCTTGCGGGGGGAATACCTCACCGGATTTGCGGAAAGCAGGACGCCGAGAACTACCCCTCGCCACCGTGACCCGTGTCCAGATGACGGATCAGGTCCGGCAGCGCGTCGGCGACCACCGGATTGTTCAGATTGACCGGGGAGACCTCCTCCACGTCGATGGAGGCTCCCAACCCCAAGCCTCCGGCACCCGTGCCCACCGTCAGGCCTGCAATGGAAGGAGGTCCGACCACTCTGGGGGCAGGTGCAACACCGCAGGGTGTGACAAAAATGGGCGGAAAGAGGCTCGGAAAGATGGGAAGGCAGTGCGGATTGCTGACCAGCACAGCCCGGTCATTGACGATTTGCCACAGCTCATGGTCCCAGAAGGCGTTCTGGCTGGAGTAGGAATAGACCGGCTGGATATTGAAACTGGGGGAAGTGGCAAAAAGCAGCAGCCAGCCTTCCACGATCAGTCCGTTGGCTTGCCCCAATGCAGCCATGATCTCAGGGCAGCCGATGTCAAACGTCTCGAAGGCAACGAATGAAAAGGAGGCCACCAGGGCCGGCCCCAGGTTGTCGGCCACCGCCCAAGCCTGCAAAGTGTCGCTTTGCAGCTGAGTGTGGAAGCCATTGACCACCGTGGCGTAGTTGCCGGGCTTGAGGTCTTCGTAAATCGGCCCGCCTCCCGTATTGGAGTTGGTCAGCAGGGGCACGTTTCCGTTGACAAAGCCGCACACAAACTTGACGGGATAGACGGTCCTGAAGGTCTGCGCTGACAACGGCGAGGCGGCTGCCAGGAAGAAAGACAACAGGATCAATACAGGCCAGCATTTCCTGCTCATTTGGATTTCTCCTTATGTTGAATGATTCGACATTCTGCTCATTATAGTGCAGAAAAATAAATTTCCAAATATTTTTGTTTTAAGTTGTTTTAGCAGAGCTGCCAGGTTCTTCACATTTGG
>JANQFM010000658.1 GCA_028277865.1 Acidobacteriota bacterium | reverse complement strand
ACGGGAGAAGGCGAATTCGCCGAAAAGGCCCTTTACCGAAGGGGCTTGGTGCACAACCGCGGGTCTCGCTTGGAGGACAGCGAAGCGTTTCGGGCAGATATGCGCGAGCTGATTCGGCATTTCCCACGCGGTCGGCTGGCAGACGATGCCCTTTTCCAACTCGCAAACGGCTACCTCTTCCAGCCCGACCTGGACAAGGCTCTTCCCCATTACCGGGAGCTGCAGAGCTTTCCGCTGACCCACGACTACCAGGACTCGGCCTATTTCCTGCCTGCCCTGGGACTCATCGGCCGTGGCACGGAGGACGACCTGGATGCCGCAATGCAGCTTCTCGAGGCATATGTCGATCGTTACCCGGATGGGGTCTTTCGCCTGCGCTGCCTGTACTGGCAGGGGCGGATCGCCGAAATGAAGGACGACACCAATCGGGCGCGGGAATTCTTCCAGCAAGTGATCGACGAGGTTCCCTATGATTACTATGCGCTGCGTGCGCGGATGCATCTGGAAGAGGGCGCTGAGGCAAGCAGGAAGGATCTGCCCGATCTGGATTCCCGCACACGGCAGCAACTCTCTGAAGCTTATCGCGCAAGCCGGGTCGATACTCGGCTCACGGGCAGAACTCCTTATCACCGTCGGCTTCAGCAAGCGGAAAGCAGCGGACTTTACCGACGACTGCTCGAGGTGGAAAGAAGGCTCGGCCAGCGCCTCGACGAAATCGCCCTCGATCAGCTCGATTCGCGCCGCCTCACGTCGGCTGCAGCCCTGCTGCTGGCCTACCGTCAGGATGCGCTGGCCGCCAAAGACTCCGACCTGACGCCCGACAACTGGCTGCGGCTGGCTGGGCTGATGGGACATGAGATCCAGGACTGGCCTATCGCCATCCGGATGACTCAGGTGCGTAGCGGTGCGCCTCGGCAACGCCTTACCGAGCTGCAGAAGGATGAGCGTTATTTGGCCAGCAATTACCCGGATCCGGCCAAACTGACGACTCTCTCGCTGGAAGAGCCGTTGGCCCGGGCGGCTTGGCCGATCGAAGGCTCCATGGTGTTGTCGCAAAGCCTGATGTACTCGGTGATGCGTCACGAAAGCGCTTTTTTTCCGGGGGCGATCTCCTCGGCGGGTGCTATGGGGCTCTTCCAGTTCATGCCTTACGTGTTCAAAAGCCTGGACCAAAGAGAGAACCTGCTGCGGGACAGCGGTGCGCGGTCGGATGCGGAGTATCTGCTCGATCCGGAGAATAGCATCCAGCTTTGGGCTCGTTGGGTCAACGCCGAGATCGGTTTCCAACGCCGCAGTGGCTTCGCCTTGTCGCTTATGAACCATCAGGCTGGCCTCGCAAATGTCCGTAGCTGGGACAACTACTGGAAGAGGCTGGGATCCCAGGACGACATCGAATACCGTCTTGAAACGGCTCGATTCAATGTGACGCGCAACTTTGTGCGAAGATCCTTGCGGGACATCGCAATTGTAGAAGCTGCGGGTTTCTTCGCAAGGTGAGGATGCCTGATGCTTGACCTCGCATCAGGCTGGCGGTTCGTCGCCGGAGGCAAAGCTTATGAGTGAGGAGCAGAAGGGAAGCCTCCTAAGCAAGGCCAAGGGAAGGATCGGCGGCATCACCGCATTGGTCGTTGCCCTTGCGGCTTTGCTGGGCGCGCTGGAGAATTTGTTCGAAGTCAGCTCTAGATTCGCTTCGCTTTTTCGGGAAGAGACGTCCGCCGTCACACAACCGGCACAGCAGGACTGCTTCCATGCCGAATTGCAGCATGTGGACAAAGTGACAGTCAGCCAGTGGCCGGAGATGCCTCTCAGCCTAAAGGGGAGGAATGACTGCCGGGAGAGGCTGCTTGTCCATCTTGCCTACAAAGCAAGGCAACTCGACAAGGTCAGGATCGAGTCCCCGGTTGCGGACTGCCTCGATCTTGTCGAGCCGAGTTGCTGGGAAGAGAAGTCCCTGGACACCGGAGCGCTGAGCGAGAGGTTCATCCCTCCTCATCTGGAACTTCTCAAAAAGCCCTTGGGCGACCCGGTCAGCATCAACATCAACTGGCTGGTCTACAACGTGGAAACCCTGCAGCAACTCGATGTCGGCCAAGCCCGAATCCAACTCCTGGACGATCCGCAGTAGCAGCGTCCTGGCTCAGTCGTTTTGCGTTTCCGTAGCCGGGGCGGCCGATGAAACGACGATCCGGTTCGGCTCCAGGTTCAGCTCGACCTTGAGCCACCAGCGGGGCTGGTCGACGATGCGCAGGGGGATGCCTTTCAAGTCGCCCCGAAGAGGGAACCAGAGTGCGAAGGAATGGTCCTCGCCGTTGTCGCGGCGCTTGACCTTGAACCGCACCTCGGCCACATCCGTAAATCGCCTCTTGCCGGCCTCCTTCCCCTCGGCATTCACCAGCGGAAGCTCGAATTTCCTGTGTTTCTTGACCTTATTTACCGACAAGGCGTAAAGGCGAGCGTGGTAGACGTAGT
>JANQFM010000647.1 GCA_028277865.1 Acidobacteriota bacterium | reverse complement strand
AAACGCGGATTTCTAGGTGAAGCGAGCGATCTCATACCTCCAAAGAGTTTCTGATCTGGAGATTCAATTGGCCCTGGAAGGGTGCTGGGGACAGCGGCGCGGAGGCCCGATGCTATCGGGCTAGTCCAGCGCCCCTGCCGGGGCGCGGAATGAGAAGTTCCGGTGGCTTCACCGCAGACGGCTTCACCACCGGCTAGTATCCGAGACCCCCTCCGGGGCCGGTTTAGGGAGGCGGATCGCTTCCTGACAGTATTGTGAACTTCTGGCGGGCCTAGGCGGTCCTAGACGGGATTGGCAGACGAGCTGACGATTGCCATGCCATCGTTGCTCGACAAACACCGTCTCAAAGTCAATCCGGATGCCATTCACCGGGCTGTCTGTTCCATTCGTCGATTTTTGCTTCGGAAGGCCGGGTTCTGCTGGTTAGATTGAACCTGGCATGATCAGCAAAGCCCACAAGACGCTCTTCGGACCACTGCAAACCGTCGCTGCCCTGCTGACGGTTTTGGCTTTTCATGCTCCTCTGTGGTCTGCCTTGCGGGATCGGGACTCGCTGCCGTTGCTGGTCCACGGCTTGGTCACGTCTCCCGACGGTTACAGCATCCCCGGCGTCGCCTTGCGCATTCGTGGAACCAAAATCAGCACAACGACCAATGACCTCGGACTCTTTGAACTGAGAGGGATCCTGCCCACCGCGTTCGAGCGGAGCAATGTGGAAGTGTGGGCTGTTGGTGACGGCTTCGAGCCCTCTGCTGAGCGGTGCGACCTGTCGAGCGCTCCGGTCGAGCTGAAGCTGGTTTTGCAGCCCGCTTCACCGCGGGAGGATGTCACCGTTGAGGCCCAGGCACCCGAAGATGAAATCAGTTACAAAGGCGCAGAAGCCGGATTCCTGGACATCGTCTCCACTGCCGGGACCAATGCCGACGTCTTCTATGCGGCTCAAATGATGCCCGGGGTCGTCAAGCTGGACGAGGGTTCCGGGCTCTTCGTAAGAGGCGGAGATGTAAGCGAGACGGCCACCTATCTGGACCGTGCCCTGCTCGATCACCCCTTTCGAAGCGAAACCCCTACCGGAGGGTTCTTCGGGGCTGTCGATGTCTTTCAACTGACCGGCTTCAGCCTCAGCACGGGCGGTTTCCCGGCACGCTACGGCAATGTGCTCTCAGCCGTCCTGGAGCTGGAGTCACGCCGGATTCCGCCGCAGCCGGAGCTTCAGGTCAACCTGGGCCTGGCGACGGGTTCGTTCCAATACTCCCGTCCGCTGGGCCAGGGTGCCGGCTTCCGCCTGGCAGCCAACCGTGTCTTGACCCGTGCCCTGGTGGCCCTCAACAAGCCGGAATTCGACTTCAGCCAACCTCCCAGCAGCTGGGACCTGAACGCCACCTTCTCTCAGAGCCTGAGCAGGTTCGGTGATCTGCGCATCGGGTTTCTCAAACAGGCATCCAGCGTCGGCACCCAGCTGGAAGAAGGCAACTTCGACGGATTCCTGGATAGCCTGAACCGAAATCAGCTTCTCTCCCTGAGCTGGCAAAAGGACCTGGGCTGGAAAGGCGATCTGGCAGTCACCTTGACCAGCGGCCTGCACAAGCAGCGGACCGAGGTCGATGTCCTGGAAATCGACGGACGCGAAAGGACTCAGCGCCTGCGCTTTGATTTTCGGCGCGAGTTCTCTGCCGCTACGCTGAGGGCCGGCCTTGAAGCCGAGCGAATCTCCCACAGATCCTTTGGGCGATTGCCCCGAGTCGGCCTCGATTTTGCCGGTGTTCAAGGACTGCAGCTCTGGGACCAGACCACCCGCCAGAGCCGCATTGGCGGCTACTTCGAACTGGAAAGGGGCTTCGGGCCTTGGGCCGTCAACCTGGGCCTGCGTGC
>JANQFM010000593.1 GCA_028277865.1 Acidobacteriota bacterium | reverse complement strand
GAGCCGGACGGGGAGACGAGCCGGGGGAAGTGGTCATCCAGACTTACTTTCCCAACCATTACAGCCTCAAGCATGCCTCGGCCCAGGACTACCCTACTTTTTACCGCCACGAAACAGCCTTCAGGAGGCGTTTTCGCTACCCGCCCTTCACCATCCTTGCCAATCTGCTTATCCGGGGAAAAGACCTAGTCAAAGCGCAGGAGTTGTCCGACCGTCTGGCACGGTGCCTGATCCACTTCCGCAACCTCCACTCCTCGTCGCCGCGCATGCGTGTCTTGGGGCCTGCGCCGGCGGCTTTGGAACGGCTGAAGGGCGACTACCGCTTTCAGGTGCTGATCAAGACTGTGAGCCGCAAAGAGCTGCATAAGGTGCTTAGCTGCACTATCGAGGATCTGGAGGGGAAGAAGGTCAATTTGAAACGCGTGACGATCGACATCGATCCGCTGAGCCTGCTTTGAAGATGGGTTTCAGGCAGAAGCGTACAGACACGGAGGAGGACGAAGAAGGGAGCCAGCAAACGGTCAGGCTGGCGCAAGATATCTCGGATTGCTGTGTTAAGTTAGTCGGAGAGTCTTTTCTCAAGATAGCTCTCGACCAACGGAATGTCTCGCGTCGAATCGAGAGCAAAACGGATCAGTTGCCCGGCATGTTCCTGTGGGGAAATCTTCATGGCTTCCCGGCTGATCTTTTCCAGTCGTCGGATGTCATGATTGCGCCCCTTTTGGTCCTTGACCTTGTTGATTTCGTCCACCAATTCGCGGATCATGCTCTCACGGTCGTCACGCTGGCTGAGCCGCTCTGAGTACCTGTCAACCAAGTCCAGCCTTAATTGGCCAGCATGCCTGTTGATGCTGAACAAGACTGCCTCTCTTGACCAGTTGTAAATCTGGGCAGGCCCTGCTTCAAAGTCCTTATGAGAGAAAAGCTTGCTCCGAATGATCAGAGGAGTCCCAAGAGAGATCACAAGCATTTGGGCAATTGGAGACTCGACTTGCGTCACCTTGGAGATAAGTGATGATTCGCCTCCCAAGAACGCCCAGCATAGGAGGGCGGCTGAGATGAGTCCGTTGGCGAAAAAGAACAAATAGGCGGCTTTGTTGGGGACGTAGGCAATGTTCTTGCGCTTCAGTTCGGAGTCCAGGTCAATGTAGGAGGTGAGGCCACCAAAAACGAAGCAAACAATCAGTAATAGCCCGTGGGTCCACTGCACGACGCACAACTCCCATGAACGGCCAACGAATCGCAACAGCATCCATGATTATGAACTGCAGCTTTTCAGACCTGGTAGGGCGGGAGTTTAGGCGGGCTTTTTGTCGCTTGTCAAGATAGAGTGCAAGTCCATTTCAAAGCCGGAGGACCGCCCTCTATAAAAAGTCGAAGAATGCAGGCCTTTGCAGGGGATGTCAACAATCTTCTCAACAAAGGTATTTTAGGTGCTGGCTGTCCGAAAGCCCTTTCGCGTCAAAGAGATCGTAATTTTGTCAGCGTTGGGCAATTCCTTGATGAGCTGGTAAAACTCCTGCGGCGGGTCTGTCCCGTTGTCACGCAAAGGGCTGATGCGCTTTACTATTTCCTGGAACGCCCTCTTGTCGCCTTGAACTTCGATGTCTCCCTGACTCTCAAGTACCTCCATATCATGCAGGCATGCCGCCAGCCTGTCATGATAGCGGATCCCCAAGTCCAGGAAACGGATCGGGCCTGTGGTGAGGAGCAAAGGGAGCAGGTCACTGCTGCGCGCCTTGTTTGCGGAAACTTCCACTTCGTTCTCCTTCGTCACTGCAACTCTGTGAGGCTTTTCCTTTGCCGATAGAGCAACTTCTCTCTCCCGTCTCGACCAAACGAATAACGGGGGCGAAGTATTCCGGCAGCGTCAGTCGCTTCTGCAAAGCCTCTGGTAGCCCAGTATACAGACCTTGCACAGGAATTCAAAAGGAATTCCACAGGGTTTTCCACTGGAGTTCCACATGCAGAATCCAACATGCTTAACCCCGAAGCTATCAATCTAAGCTGACATGGTGGGACGGGAAATTCCGCGGAAGGGCACGAAGGTCTTACGAAAACTTCACGAACGATATCAGTAGCGATCCACCAATCCTTCCAGAAACCGCCAGACAGTCAGGGCCGCCAGACGGGCGGTTCGGCCGTCGGGGGCGAGGGCGGGGTTGAATTCGACCACGTCAATCGAGGCCACCTGGGGGCACTTGCCAGCGCGGTGGGCGGCTTGCAGCCACAGTGAAGCGCTGAGGCCGTCGCAGTTGGGGATGGCAACTGCCGGCGCCTGGGACTGCTCGACGGCGTCCAGGTCGAAGCTCACCATCAGGCGGCTGTCCGCGCCGGAGTAGATTTCGTCGACCTGCCGAGGCGTCAGTGACCTTTTCCAGTAGTAGCGGCCATTGCGGTTGGAGATGTAGTCCAGGTGGGTCGAGGAGGTCTGGTGTGGCTGAAGGCCGGCTACAATCAGCTGACGGCAGCATTGGGAAGGGTGATTGAGGATTTGGCGGAAGACCGACTGGCTGTGGTTCAGCCCGTTGATGGGCTGGCGTACGTTGGTGTGGGCGTCCCAGGCCAGGATGTCCAGGTCGTGCCGCGCCTGGACGTGGCCTAGGAACTGACCCACGGTGGCGTCATGGCCTCCGCCCAGCACGATGACAGGGATTTTCTCTTTCAGGTGTGGGACGATGGCAACACCCAGCAGTTCCTGATCCTGCTCCACTTCGCCCGAGAGGATCAGATCGCCCACATCCACGATCCGTTCTACAAGCTCCCGGAAGCCGGGGTTCTGCCCGTCCGGAGTCAAGGGATAAAGCTGGCGCCGGATGGCAGTCGGCCCGGCCGATGCTCCAACCTGACCGCCAGCGCGCCGGACGCCTTCGTCGGATGGGAATCCCACCAGCACGGCCTTGGGAGGATTGCGCTCGTCTACGCGCCTCCCCAATAGATGCCCTATGCGCGGATCATCTTCGGAGGCCGTGGGCAACGAAATGTCGGGAGGCGTGAAGTTCTTCATTCTTCTTGCCACAAAGAGACGGAGGGCTCGCAGAAGAGCTGCATTCCTCGGATGAAAGTTCCCACACAGCAGTTGGGACGGAAATGATACATCCAGTGATTGACGTCCGGGGCGTCCAGGATGGCGAAGTCGGCTGATTTGCCGGGTTCCAGCGAGCCGGTGATGCCCTCCAGCCCCAACGCGAGGGCGGCGTAGATGGTGGCGCCCTTGAGGGCTTCGGCGGGAGTCATGCGCTGCAGGTTGCAGGCCAGCATGAGAGCCAAAGGCAGGTCATAGCTGGGTGCCGAGCCGGGGTTGAAGTCGGTGGCCACCGCCACCGGCACTCCTGCTTCGATGAGGCGCCGGGCCGGTAGCTGCCGCTGGTCCAAATAGATCGAAGCCAAAGGCAGGCTGACAGCCACCACACCGCTTTCGGCCATACGCTGGATGCCCGATTCGGAAATGCATTCCAAGTGGTCTGCCGAGGCGGCTTCCAGTTCGGCGGCCAAGACCGCTCCGCCTCCGTCGCTGAGCTGGTCGGCGTGCAGTTTGGGGCGCAGGCCATGGCGTTTTCCGGCTTCCAGAATGCGCTTGGATTCCTCCCGGGTAAAGGCGGACTCTTCCAGGAAGACATCGCAGAAATCGGCCAAACCCTGAGTAGCGACTTGCGGGATCATCTCTTGGATGAGCAGCTCGATGTATTTTTCCCGCCGATCCCGGTATTCGGGCGCCACAACGTGGGCACCTAAAAAAGTCGGGATGATGCGTAATGGCTGCGTTTCAGCAAGCCGTTGGTAGACCCGCAGCAGCTTCAGTTCGTTTTTAGTATCCAGCCCGTAGCCCGACTTGCATTCCACAGTTGTGATGCCCAGGCGTCCCATCTCGCGCAGGAACTGCAGAGAACGCTTCAGCAGAGCCTCTTCCGAAAGCTGGCGGGTAGCCCGGACCGTGCTGAGGATCCCGCCGCCCGCGCGGGCGATGTCCAGGTAGCTCTTGCCGCCGATGCGCTGCTCGAACTCGCCCGCCCGCCAGCCGCCGAAAGCCAGGTGAGTGTGACAGTCGATCAGCCCGGGAACGACCAGCCGCCCGGCAGCATCCAATTCAGGCCAGTGAGCATATCGCTCCGGCAATTCCTTTTCACCGCCCACCCAGGCGAACTTGTCGCTTTCCCATGCCAGAGCCGCCTTCTCAATGGTATGAATGTCGCCCTGTTGCCCTTCCATCCGGCAACAGGCAAGCTGCGAAATGTTCTTCAGGACAGGCATGGTTGGCTGGGGAGGCTGTAGGTTTCAAAGGCAGACTGATCCTGACCGGACTGGGGACCAAGTGCTCGTAGACTGAAAGATCGGGAGGAATCGGAAGCCTGAGGCAGAGGCCTTGCTTTCTGTCCTGCCAACTGCGAACCGCCAACTGCGAACCGCCCTGTCTCCATTTTTCCTGACTCCCGACTCCTGATTCCTGACTCCTTCCTAATCCACCATCGGCAGGTCCACGCCCCGCTGGCGAGCGATCCGGACAGCCGACTCGTAGCCTGCGTCGGCGTGCCGCATTACGCCAGTGCCCGGGTCGGCGGTCAGGACGCGCTGCAAGCGGCGATCGCCCATTTCGGTCCCGTCAGCCACACAGACCATTCCGGCGTGGATCGAATAGCCGATCCCTACTCCTCCGCCGTGGTGGATGGAAACCCAGCTAGCGCCGCAGGCGGTGTTGAGCAGGGCGTTGAGCAGTGGCCAGTCGGCAATGGCGTCCGAACCGTCCTTCATGCCCTCGGTCTCCCGGTTGGGGGAGGCCACCGATCCGGTGTCAAGATGATCGCGCCCGATAACGATGGGTGCCTCGACCTTGCCCTTCTTGACCAGCCAATTGAATTTGAGCCCCATCTCGGCCCGTTCGCCGTACTCCAGCCAGCAGATGCGGCTGGGCAGGCCTTGAAAATGGACCTTGCCGCGCGCCTGATGGATCCAGCGGGCCAGGGATTCCTTGTGGGGGAAGGTTTCCAGGACTGCCTCGTCGGTGGCGGCGATGTCCTGGGGATTGCCGGAAAGGGCGGCCCAGCGAAAGGGGCCGGCTCCCCGGCAAAAAAGCGGGCGGATGAACTCGGGGACGAAGCCGGGAATCTCGAATGCCTGATGCATGCCGCGCCGGTCGGCCACCTGGCCGCGCAAGTTGTTGCCGTAGTCGAACGTCACAGCACCTTTCTTCTGCAATTCGAGCATGGCCTGGACGTGAATTTCCATCGAGTCCAGCACGGCCTTTTCATATCCTTTCGGATCGCTTTCGCGCTGTCGGGCGGCCTCTTGCAGCGACATTTCTTTGGGAATGTATCCGCAATTCATATCGTGGGCCGAGGTCTGGTCGGTGAGAACATCGGGGACGACGTCCCGGCGCACCAATTCGGGAAGGACTTCGGCGATGTTGCCCAGCAGGCCGACCGACAGAGCACGGCCTTGTTCGCGGGCTTTCTCAACGCGCTGCAGTGCCTCGTCCAGATCGGTGGACATCTCGTCGCAATAGCCCGTCTCGACGCGTCGGCGAATCCGAGATTCATCCACCTCGACCCCCAAGAAGGCTCCGCCGTTCATAGTGGCGGCCAACGGCTGGGCGCCTCCCATGCCTCCCAGCCCGGCCGTGACGACCAGGCGTCCTCGCAGGGAGCCGCCGAAGCTTTTCCGGGCGCACTCGGCGAAGGTTTCATAGGTGCCTTGCAGGATTCCCTGGGTGCCGATGTAAATCCAGGAGCCGGCCGTCATCTGGCCGTACATGGTGAGCCCCTGCCGGTCCAGTTCTTGAAAACTCTCCCAGCTGGCCCAGCGCGGAACCAGGTGGGCATTGGCGATCAAAACGCGGGGTGCCTCTTCGTGGGTTCCAAAGACTCCCACCGGCTTGCCGCTTTGAACCAGCAGCGTCTCGTCGTTTTTCAGGCGCTTGAGGGTGTCGACGATGCGGTGAAAACACTCCCAATTGCGGGCCGCCTTTCCCGCCCCGCCGTAGACGATTAACTCGTCCGGCTTCTCGGCCACATCCGGATCGAGGTTGTTCATCAACATTCGCAAAGCGGCTTCCTGGTGCCACCCGCGGCAAGAAATCCGAGTGCCTCGCGGCGCCCTTACCGTCATGGGAGAAAAAGTCGTTGGCATGATGCAGCCCTCTCACTTCACAATTCCAGACCCGCTCTAGTGTGACAGCCTGTGAAGACGTTGCGCAAGAGGACGGCCACAGAGGCACAGAGTACACCGAGAAGAGAAGATCTTTGTGCCCTCAGTGACTCTGTGGCGCACCCTCTGTTTCCCGAGCCAACTTCCTAGCCCGCCGTTCTTCCCGCTTGCGGCGCTGCTCTTTGGCCAAGTCCACGAAGGACAGCACCCGTTCCGGGCGTCTGCGATTGAATCGCTTTTCGTAGAGATGTTCGATGTATTGGTGCAAAGGCATCTTCCAGCCTTGCTGGCGGCGATTGTCCAGCTTGCCGAACTTGCGCGGATTCATCCCCAACTCCCGCGCCATCAGGATGTGTACCTGGGACAGCCTGTGGCGCTTTTTGGCTTCAATCCAGGGCTGGAGATTCGGAGGGATGCCGCTCTTCTTCTTTTTCGTCTTGCTCATAGATCCCTCTTTGCCAGATGCTGTTCTGCGGAGACTTTCCCGATCGTCTTTAGCCCCTGACGGGCCGTATAGCGGAGCAGGGCCAGGCACAGTTCAGGCTCAGCGGTCAGGATGTCGCTCAGGTCTTCGAAGGAGATCTCCAGCAGCACCGAGTCCTCCAGCGCTTCGGCACGGCAGGAGTGAGCCGCCTCGGCCAGGAAAGCCCATTCGTCCAGGCTGCTGACCGTTGAAGCTTGCCGAGCATTGCCGCCTTGGCCCAGCCGCACCCGCCCTTCCACCAGAACGAGCAGCTTGCTGCAGGGATCGTCTTCCTCGAACAGGACCTTGCCCGTCGGCACTTCTCTCACCTGGCACACAGCGGCCAATTCGCTCAGGTGCTCCGTCAGCGCCAGGCTGAAAAGCTCGACTTCGTGCAGCAACAGGACTTTTTCGATCGTCTTGAACATGGAGGCTTTCAGAGTTCCTTCTGCTGTGAAGCGGTCGATTGCACTGTCGGCCTTTTCCATCGCTGCAGCACCCACTGAGCGGTTTCGCGAACGTCTGGGTGGATGTCCTTGGCTGCCTGACGGACAAGCCTTTCAAAGGCCGTGCGCTCCAGGTCGGCCACTGCGGCCAGCACACAGCACTTCAGCCATGGGTCG